>NZ_LAMZ01000001.1:900000-1090000 GCF_025558165.1 Candidatus Pelagibacter ubique HIMB140
GTATTAATAGAAACTTTATCTGCTCCACAATTAAGTAATTTATTAATATCATCAATACTTCTGACGCCCCCTCCAACTGTTAATGGAACAAAACATTTTTTTGAAGTTTTCTGTACGACATCATAAATTGTATCTCTATTTTCATTTGATGCAGTAATATCTAAAAAACAAATTTCATCTGCGCCACCATCTGAATAAATTTTAGCTTGTTCGACAGGGTCACCTGCGTCCTTCAGATCAACAAAGTTAATCCCTTTTACAACACGGCCATTTTTAACATCTAAACAAGGTATTATTCTATTCTTAAGCATTTACTTCTTTGCCTAATTCATCCAATTTAATATCGCCATCGTATATAGCTTTTCCAACTATAATGCCTTCAATATTTTTATTATTTAATTCCTTTGCTTTTTTAATATCATCTATTGAAGAAACTCCACCTGATATAATAACTGGACAATGAGATGTATCAGCAACCTTAGCTGTTTCTTCAAAATTAGGACTTTGCTTCATTCCATCTCTATTGATATCAGTAAAAATCAATCTACTTGCTCCATATTCATTTACTTCTTTTAAGTAATCTAAAGTCAATTGATTTGAATTTTCTTTCCAACCAGAAACAGACAAATAACCGTCTTTAGCATCTAAACCTAAGGCAATTTTGTCTGGAAATATTTTACAGGCTTCTTTTAAAAAATTTTTATCTTTTATGGCAGCACTTCCTAAAATAACTTTTTCAACACCAGCATCAGTATATTTCTGAATACTTTCAAAATTTCTTACACCTCCGCCAATCTCAATTTTAAGATCAAATTTAGTAACTATTTCTTGAATAATATCTAAATTAACTGTTTCACCAGTTAATGCCCCATCTAAATCAACTATGTGTAAGTTTTTAAAACCATGATCTTTATATTTTCTAGCTTGTTCAACAGGAGACATTTCATATTCAGTTTTATTATCAAAGTCTCCTTTTACTAACCTCACACACTTTTTGTCTTTAATGTCTATTGCTGGAAATATCTTCATTATAAATTTATAAAATTATCAATTATTTTGAGTCCAATTTTATCACTTTTTTCAGGGTGAAACTGTGTTCCAAAAATATTTTCTTTTTCAACTGAACAAACGATATTTGAAGAATAATCTGTAGTTGCAGAAATCACATTTTTATCTTCTGGAATAAACTCATAACTGTGTACAAAGTACATGTGAGATTTATTATCAATACCTTTAAATATTTTACTATCTTTCTTTATATCAATTTCATTCCATCCAATGTGAGGGAGTTTAAATTTTCCATTTTGATTATCTATTTTAGATACCTTGCCAGATATCCAACCAAGGCCTTTGGTTTCTATTTCTTCATATCCAATATCTGCAAACATTTGTAGTCCAACACAAATGCCAAGAAGAGGTTTTTTATTATTATTTGCAAATTCATTCAAAGTATCGGCTAAACCATTGATATTGTTCAATGCATCAACACAACTTTTAAACGAACCCTGCCCTGGCAAAACCACCTTATCGGAAGATTTAATCTTGTTTAAATTTGAGGTTACTTCGATATTTACTTTATTATTGGCAACTTCATTAAACGAGTTTATTACCGAGCTTATATTGCCCGAATTATAATCAACAATAGTTACGTTCATTAAACTTATAATGAGCCTTTAGTTGATGGAATACTTTTTTTGCTTCTAGGATCCATCTCTAATGCCTCTCTTAATGATCTTGCTAATGCTTTATAACAAGACTCTATAATGTGATGACTGTTATCACCATAAATATTTTCAACATGCATTGTAATACCTGCGGCCTGTGAAAATGCCTGGAACCATTCCTTAAACAATTCAGTATCCATCTCACCAAGTTTCTCAACTTTTATTTTTACTTTCCAAATTAAATAAGGTCTGTTCGATACATCTATTGCAACTCTAGTTAATGTTTCATCCATAGGAATAACTCTGTGTGCATATCTTTTAATTCCTACAAATTTGTTTGCAGCTTTTTTTAAAGCTTCACCAATCGCAATGCCTGTATCTTCTGTAGTGTGGTGAAGATCAATATGAGTATCACCTTTTGCTTCAACCTTTAAATCTATTAATGAATGCTTAGACAGTTGTTCAAGCATATGATCTAAAAAACCTATTCCAGTATCAATCTGGTATTTACCTTTACCATCAATGTTTAATTCAACATTAATACTGGTTTCTTTTGTTTTTCGAGAAACTTTTCCTTTTCTAGCCATATATTTTAAATGGTATACATACTTAATCCAACTATATCAATATTAGTGTAAAGACTTGAAGTATCAAAAATAGTTACCATTTATTAGATATGACAACAATTGTACTAGTTAGAAAAAATAATGAAGTTGTAGTTGCCGGTGACGGACAAGTAAGTATGGGAAATACTGTTGTTAAAAGCACAGCATCGAAAGTTAGAAAAATTGAAAAGAGAGATGTGGTTGCAGGATTTGCAGGATCAACTGCTGATGCATTAACTTTATTTGAAAGACTAGAAGGAAAATTAGAAAAACATGCTGGTAATTTATCTAGAGCTGCTGTTGAGTTAGCAAAAGATTGGCGAACGGATAAATACTTAAGAAGATTAGAAGCATTAATGGCTGTTGGTGACAAAAATAAAAGTTATATAATTTCTGGAACTGGAGATGTTTTAGAGCCTGAAGGTGATGTAATTGGAATTGGTTCTGGTGGAAATTATGCCTTAGCAGCAGGAAAAGTTTTAATGGAAAGTAATTTATCTGCAGAAGAAGTTGCAAAAAAAGCAATTAAAGTTGCATCTGATATTTGTGTTTTTACAAATGATAATGTTAAAATTGAAAAAATATAATGGATAATTCAAACGTAACCCCACTACACCCAAAAGAAAAAAATCAAAAAGAAGACACCTCTTTAGTTAGTTCTTTGTCTCCAAGAGAAATAGTTTCAGAATTAGACAGATTTGTTGTAGGACAAAACAAAGCAAAAAAAGCTGTTGCTGTTGCCTTAAGAAACAGGTGGAGAAGACAAGCTTTAAAGGGTGAAATGAAAAATGAAGTTCTACCAAAAAACATTTTAATGATTGGACCAACTGGTGTTGGTAAAACAGAAATTTCAAGAAGACTATCAAAGCTTGCTGAAGCTCCTTTCGTAAAAGTAGAAGCTACAAGATTTACAGAAGTTGGATATGTGGGAAGAGACGTTGAACAAATTGTAAGAGATTTAATTGAAATCGCAATCTCAATGGAAAAAGTAAAAAAGAGAAAAGAAGTTTTTACTCAAGCTCAAAAAGCTGCAGAAGAAAAAGTTTTAGATGCTTTAGTTGGAAAAAAAGCAAGTTTAGCTACTAGAGAAAGTTTTAGAAAAAGATTACGAAATGGTGATTTAGATGATAATGAAATTGAAATTTCAGTCAGCGATAGTGGTTCAAATGGTGCTTCTTTTGAAATTCCTGGCATGCCTGGAGCAAACGTTGGTATGATTAACATTGGTGAAATGATTGGGAAATCAATGGGAACTAAAGAAAAGAAGAAAAAAATGACAGTCAAAGAATCACATGAAATTTTAATCAATGATGAGTCAGATAAGCTAATCGAACAAGATAAAATTATTAAAGCAGCAAAACTCTCAACAGAAAATAATGGTATAGTTTTTTTAGATGAGATAGATAAAATTTCTGCAAGAACTGATAGGGTTGGAGGAGACGTCTCAAGAGAAGGAGTTCAAAGAGATTTATTACCTTTGATTGAAGGAACAACTGTTAATACAAAACATGGTCCAATTAAAACTGATCATATTTTATTTATTGCATCAGGTGCTTTCCAGCTCGCAAAACCCTCTGATCTGCTTCCTGAATTACAAGGAAGATTACCGATTAGGGTGGAACTTGAAGCTTTAACTAGCGAAGATTTTAAAAGAATTTTAAGGGAGCCTGATTTTAGTTTGATAAAACAATATGTGGCCCTTTTGAAAACTGAAAATGTTGATCTTGAATTTTCTGATGATGGTATTGATGCCATTGCCAATATTGCATCAGAAGTAAATACTACAGTTGAAAATATTGGAGCCAGAAGGTTGCACACAATAATTGAAAAAATTTTAGATGAAATAAGCTTCACTGCAACTGATCGTGCTGGGGAAAAAATTGTTATAAACAAAGATTATATCAATAAAAATCTTGATAATTTAGTCAAAGATACCGACCTTTCAAAATTTATACTTTAAGCAGCCTCTATAAATATCCAAGCTCTGACATTTCTTTTTCAAACTCTTTTTCAATTTTTTTTCTAATTTCATCGCTCAAATTATTCTTCCAATCATTCTTTGGCCCAAGATTAAAAAAATTTTTTCTTTTACCAGTTTTCTTGTCAATGACTGCTTCCGTAAATGTTTCTTTTTGTTCTTTAATTTTCATGTTCTTAAATTCTGTAGATTTAATTGCCCTATTTAACTTAATCATATCTATATCTATATTTGCCCCTAGTGATTTCAAAAATTTAAGAACTTTAAGCATAACTGTTTTTTTTTTATTTATTAAATCCTCATATTTAATAAGCAAATAATTACTATGATTTTTTAATTGTTTCCATGAGTTAAAATTAAAACTCCATGATCCAATAAATACTTTTGCATTTAAATCTGTTTTGGCCATAAATTGTTCTTTGTTAATCATCGTTTCAATTGCCTCATCGATAGTATAATCATAATGGTGAGTTAAAGAAGAAACTACATTTCTAGGATCACGAACTATATGAATTGTACCTAATGTGTTCTTTAAATTTGTAAAATCACTATCATAAACCTTTGCATATGAACTATGAGTTTTAAAAAATTTTAAATTTCCTTTTTCTTTATTTATAAATTCTTGGGCCTTAATAAAATTTTTAAAAGAATCTTTTTCATTGTTAATATCTACTCCAACAGATAATAAATGACTTAATAGAGGAAATTGCGTTATTTTATATAAGTTTTCAAAACTAAATTCTCCATTATTAGAGAAGAAATAAGAACTCAAAATAGATCTTAAAAGTGTATTTCCACTTTTTGGATAGGAAGCAAGCCAAACGATCATTTAATTTTATTTTTTTTTAATAATATATAAAAAGCCCCTTCACCTCCATCTTCGATTGATGCTTTTTTAAATTCAATTATTAATTTCATTAGTTCATTATTATTTTTTATATACTCTGGAACGGAATATTTTAAAATACTTAAATCCTTAGAGATATATGGATTGCTTTCGTTGTTGGAATGAAGGCCTTTTCCAGTTATCACTCTTATTAAATTTATATTATTTTCGAAAGACTCTTTAATAAATTTTTCTATTTTTTTATTTGCATCATCTAAAGTATATCCATGTAAATCAATATATGAAATTTTAGTGGTTTTTTTTTTAATATAATTTTCTTTATCAATTAACTTCTCTTTACTAGACAAAAAGTTTTCCCAATCTTTTTTATCTTTACCTGAAAAATTATTGTTCAATTATGTTAAAATGTTAATAAGCTGCCAGTTAGGATTAGTTGATGTGGTGTCTCTTGAAAATACCCACGTATCATAAATTTTTTTAATTTTTTCAGGATCCCCTGATACAATTTTTTTTTCTTTATCCTTAACGCATGTTATTACTTCAGCAATAAAATCTACTGTTACATTTAAAATATTTCCAATCTTTTTATATTCTTTAATGTCAGCTTTATTAATTCCAATGAAAGTAATCTCGGCAAAGTGACCTCTCTTTGTTCTCTCTTTTAAAGCTTCATCAAATTGATCATATATTTTATTGTTTAACAAAGGTTTTGCATTAGTAATTTTGTTATCGTTATCACCAAAATCAGTAATGATTGTCTCATAAGCTATCTTTGCACCATCCAAAAATTCTTTTTTTGCTTTATCATCAAAATTATTTTTTGAGCTTTTGTTGCGCTCGACATTTATTTTTTTAATAGCTTCTTTAAATTGTGCTGGAGTTTTTCCCTCAAAACCTGTTCTTTTCCCCAAAATTCCTCTCAACCTTAAAAAAATAAATCCTGCGATCATGACTAATAAAATAATATCAATGTATTGAAAACTATATTGCATGGTGAGATAGTAATTACTCTATTGATTAATTTCAACCGGCAATTTAGATTAAAGACAAATGAACACAATCTTAATATTAATAATTTTAGTGCCAATAATTGAAATATATCTTTTTATTAAAATTGGAGCAGAAATTGGAGCGATTTATACTATTTTATTAATTTTTTTTACTGCAATAATTGGGGTTTATTATGCAAAATATGAGGGATTAAACACTCTTAAATCTGGAATTTTACAAATAAAAAAAAAAGAAACACCGGCTTATGAGGTTATATCAGGTGCTGCAATTGCCTTCGCGGCATTACTTTTGATAATTCCAGGTTTTGCAACTGATATGGCCGGATTTTTGCTAATTTTTCCATTTAGCAGAAAGTTAATTTTTAAAACTATTTTTGAAAATTTTAATATAAAAAAAAAACAGAGAAATAATTTTATTGATGGAGAATATGAAGATATAGGAAATGACGATGAAAACAGAAAAATATAAAATTTTAGGAAAATATATAAAAGATCTTTCAGCTGAAACTCCAGATACAGAAACATACTTATTTGTAAAAGAGAGAATAAATAAATATCAGCTAGGTATAGATATAAATTCTGTAGCACTAAAAAATAAGATGATTGAAGTTAACACAAAATTTAAATTTCATGATAGTGAAGATAGTAAAAAAAAATCTTATTTTGAAATTGTTTTTTCCACAATAATAAAAATAAATGATGAAACCATAGAAAAAAAAGAATTAGAAAAAATAATATTATGTGATCTTCAGACAAAAATTTACCCGCATATGGAAAAATCATTGTTGGATTTGTTGCATAATTCAGGTTATCCAGGTGTAAAATTTGACAAAAAAATTAATTTTGAAAACTTATATAATCAACGACTTAATTAAAAAAAATTTTTTTTAAGATTAGTTTTTAAATATTCTTTATGTCTTTGAATTTCTTCTTTAGTTGGTGTTATTATTTTTTTATAATAATCGACTTCTATATTTCCAATATTATCTAAAATTTTATTACTACTAAAATCTAAGGTAGGTTCTTTCTGATCAATTAAATTAATATATACTTTTGCTAATAAATCACAGTCTATTAATGCAGTATGACGAGTTCTACGAGAGTTATCTATTCTAAATTTTTTACATAACGCATCTAAATTTATTTGAGATCCAGGATATTTTTCTCTTGCCAAAGTCAATGTATCTACAACTTCATTTTGAAGTTTATTTTTACCAAATAAATTAAGCTCATTATTTAAATGAGCTAAATCAAATTCAGCATTATGTATAATAAGTCTCTTGTTATCTATAAATTCTAGAAAACTGTCAGCTATTTCACCAAATTTTTTTTGTTTTGATAAAAATTCATCAGAATATCCATGTACCTCAAAGGCTTTTTCTGAAACTTTTCTTTCAGGATTTAAATAACAGTGGAATTTATTTTGAGTTGGAATTAAATTATTTAATTCTATACACCCAATTTCTACAACCCTATGGCCATCTTTGATAGATATTCCGGTTGTCTCTGTATCTAAAACTATTTCATTCATCTATAAAATTTTTTTTAAAATTATTTTTATTTGTATTTTAACAGGCTTTTCCTTAAAAGTATTTTTAATTACGAAATGAGATTTTTTCTTTTTATAACTTGGTTTTAACTGAATTTTTCTAAATATATTTAGAACTTTAATATTAAAATTTTGTCTTTTTTTAAGTTTTCGATCAATGTCTTTTCTTTTCGAGTCTACATAAATCAATATATCTTTTTTATCAAAAATTTTATTTTCAATTAGTAAAGGTATATCCAAGATAACAAATTTTTTATTTTTATTTCTATTTAAAAAAGTTTTTAATTTTTCTCTAATTTCTTTATGAACAATGTCATTTATCTTTTTAAGATTATTTTTGTTTGCCAATATTGCTTTTGCAATCTCAATTTTATCTACAGGAAAAGTATAAATATATTTAGGTAATTTTTTTTTTAACTTAAGGTATGTCTTTTTGTTTTTTTTGTATAATTTTGAAACTTCATGGTCTGCATTAAAAACAGGATATCCAAAATTTTTTGCTACAAATGATTTTCCAGACCCAATATCTCCAACTATACCTATTCTAATCATCATCTAGTAAATCAAGTACTTTGTTATTTATATTTGGCTCAATGTTGTGCCACAATTTAAATGCTTCAAAAGCTTGATAAATAAACATTAATTTACCATTTTCTGTTTGATTTCCTAATTTTTTTCCTAATTTTAAAAAATTAGTTTCTTTAGGATTATAAATAACATCATAGAAAAACTTATCTGTACCAATCTTAAGAGTGTTTAAGTTGATGGTCTCATTATTTAAACCTAAACTTGTGGCGTTTATAATCATATCAAAATCAGGTAACTCACCCCAACTTACAGTATTAATTTTATTAAATTGATTTTTTAAATCCTGAGCTTTATTACTAGTTCTGTTGCTTATAGTTATTTCTGAAGCCTCCATTTTACTTAAAGCAAAAATTAATGATGGGACCACTCCACCAGCACCTAAAATTAAAATTTTCTTATTTTTAATTTTGTAGTTCAAACTATTTATTGCTTTCTGAAAACCACTTATATCTGTATTGTGACCAACAAGGTTACCGTTATGAAAACAAATTGTATTTACTGACTGTGTCTGTTCTGCTTCTAAACTTAATCTATCTAAAAAGGGAATTACTGTTTTTTTAAATGGAACAGTAACATTGCAACCATTTATTTCTTGTTTTTTTATTTTAAGAAAAAAATTTTCAATTTCGTTTTTTTCAAGTTTAATTTTTTCATAAACTGCATTAATACTATTTTGTTTTAACCAATAATTGTGCAATTTTGGAGATAATGAATGATTAATTGGGTTTCCGATTACAAAATATTTTTTCATTTTTGTAAATTTAAATATTCTTTAATTTTTTTTATAGGTAAGCCCATTACTGTATCTTCATCCCCTTCGATACTGCTGAATAAATTTCTACCTTCCCCCTCAATTTGGTAAACATTATAAGCGTAAAGATTTTCATCCGATATCTTAGATAAATATTCTACCAACTCCGAATCTGAAAAATTTTTCATTTTAAGGATTGCCTTATCAGTATAGTTCCAAATCATGGAACCATTTTTTGAAATACAAACAGAGCTTATAAGGAAATGAGGTTTTCCATTCAATTTTTTTAGTATTTTCATTGCTTCATCTCTATTCTCAGGTTTTGAAATTAACTCTCCATTTAAATCAATAACACTATCTGCTCCAAGTACTATTCTGTCTTGAATTTTAGCACTAACTTTGTTTGCTTTTAACTCTGCTAAATTTTTTGAAATTATTTCTGGGCTAGCATTTTCCTTAAGTAAAGAGAGTTTTACAATATCTTCATCAACGTTTGAAGGTTCTATGATGTTTTTTATATTATTTTTATCTAAAATATATTTTCTAACTTTACTTTTAGACGCTAGAATAATTTCATTTTGCATTATTTAAAAATATTTCGTGAATTTTAATTATAGAAGCAGCTGTTTCTTCAACAGATTTTCTTGTTACATCTATTAAGGGCCATTTATATTTCTGAAATGTTTTTTTTGCTTGTAGAACTTCTTTTTTTATACTCTCTAAGTTAGTATAATCTATACTTTCTGTTTCTTTTAAGGAATTCATTCTATTTTTTCTTAGATCTGCTAATCGTTCAGGTTCTGTACTTAATCCAACAACACAAGTTATATGGGGATTCTGTTTAAGTTTTTCTGGTAAGGAGTTTTCATTAACCAAGGGAATATTTGATGTCTTAAAGCCTTTGTTAGCAAGATAAATAGAAGTTGGTGTTTTGCTGGTTCTACTAACACCTACAAGAATAATATCGGATTCTTCAACTTCACTAATCAAATTTCCATCATCATGATTCATTGTAAATTGAATTGCTTCAATTCTATCATAATATTCATCATTTAAAACGTGTTGTCCGCTTGGTTCGTGGGTTGCTTTTTGATTTAAAATTTTAGAAAAATTTAAAATTAAATTACCTAATACTCCAAAACAAGGAATCTTTTTTTTTTCACTTTCGTTTGACAAATATTTTGCAAGGTTGTTGTCTACAATGGTATATAAAATTATCGAATTTTCATTTTTTTTTGCGTCTTCTAGAATTTTTAATATTTGATTTTCTGTTCTTGTAAATGAATATGAATGAACTTTATATTCTATATTTAAAAATTGTGCTTTTAGAGCCAAAAATATTCTATCTAAAGTTTCGCCAGTAGAATCAGAAATTAAATAAATTTGATATGTATTACTCATAAATAAATTGTTAATAAATGTGTATTATTTTGATTAAATTATACAATTTTAAATTTCTCCAATAAAATCCGTAAAACCTGACTTTTATTAACAATAATAATAAATAAGCTAAAACAATCCACAAAAATTAAAATAATCAAAAAAGCTTCATTTTAAACAATTTTAATCAGCAAACATGTTTGTAAGTTGTGAATATAATGTTTATAAAAAATAATCACCTTTATTCACAAGATATATTAATACTACAATAATTTATAAGACTTTTATATGAAACCTTTAAACAAAGTAATTATCGACAAAGACACTTCATTCAATCCTCTTTGGATAATGAGACAAGCAGGTAGATATTTGCCAGAATTTAGAGAAATTAGAAAGAAAAATCTTGATTTTATTAATCTATGTTTAAATGACAACTTATCAGCTGAGATAACATTACAACCATTAAAAAGATTTGATATTGACGCTGCAATAATTTTTTCCGATATTTTAATGTTACCTTATGGTCTAGGCCAAAAAGTAAAATTTGAAAAAAATTTTGGTCCGAAGCTAGAAAATTTAGATTTAAATAAAATAGCAAAATTGGACGAAATAGATTTTGTTGAAAAGATATACCCAGTTTACAAAGCTATCAAAAAAGTAAGTTCAGATCCAATCGTAGAAAACAAAAATACTATTGGTTTTGTAGGCGCTCCATGGACTCTTTTAGTTTATATGATTAATTTAAAATCTCCGAAGAAAGATTTAAATGAAAATTTTTTTAAAGATGAGTTTTTAATAAACAGAATTTTATTAATTATAGAAAAATTTTTAAAAGTTCATATTAAAAACCAAATAGATAGTGGAGCAAATGTTATTCAGATTTTTGATAGTTGGGCTGGTTTACTAGAAGAAAAAGACTTACCTAATTATATTTACACACCTACTTTGAATTTAGTAGATTATGTTAAATCTTTTAATATACCGGTGATATGTTTTCCTAGGGAAATTAAAAATTATAAGGAATTTTGCGAAGTTGTTAATCCTGATGCAATAAGCATTGATTATAATGTGGACCCTAAAAAAATACTTAAAGATATAAAAATTCCTATTCAAGGAGGCTTAGATCCAAAAGTTCTTTTAACAGATTATGAAAATTTAAAAAAAGAAACTTCTAGATATTTAGAAATTTTCAAAGACCATCCATATATATTTAATTTAGGTCATGGTATTTTGCCAGAGACTAATCCAGTGATGGTTGAAAATTTAATAAAAATAGTAAAAAATAATTAAAATATGGACGTTAATCATCCACCAATAAAATATGGAAAAACAGGTGTTCTAATTATTAATTTAGGAACACCAGATTCAACTAGCTGGTTTGATATAAGAAAGTATTTAAGAGAGTTTCTTTCAGATAGAAGAGTGATTGAAGTAAATCCTATAATTTGGCAAATAATTTTGAATTTATTTATTTTAACTCTTAGACCTTCAAAAACTGCCAAGGCTTACAAACAAATTTGGATGAAAAACGAAAATATGTCTCCGCTTCTCTATTATACCAAACAACAAAGTGAAAAGACTTCTCAATTATTTAATAAAGAAAATATCATAATAGACTTTGCGATGAGATACGGTAATCCAAGTATAAAGAGCAAAATAGCAAAACTGCATGATATGGGCTGTGAAAATTTAGTTATACTTCCTCTTTATCCACAATATGCGGCAGCTACAACGGCCACAGTCTGTGATGAAGTTTATAGAACTTTAATGAAAATGAGATGGCAACCTTCTCTAAAAATAATTCCACATTATGAATCTAATTCTTTTTATATTGATGCATTAGTTAATTCGATAAATAAAAAAATTAATGAAATTAATTGGAAACCAGATTTAATTATAGCTTCATACCATGGGATACCAAAAAAATATTTTGATAAAGGAGACCCGTATCATTGCTATTGTCACAAAACAACAAGACTTATTTCAGAAAAATTTACCTCCATTAAAATTAAAACTACTTTTCAATCACGATTTGGTCCGCAAGAATGGCTTCAACCATATACTGACAAAACTTTAGAAAGTTTACCTAAAGAAGGAATTAAAAATATTCTCACAATTTGTCCAGGTTTTTCATCAGACTGCGTAGAAACTTTGGAAGAAATATTAATTCAAGGGAAAGAAAGTTTTATAAATGCTGGAGGGTTAAATTTTGATATGGTTCCATGTTTAAATGACAATGATGATCATATATTTTTGTTAAAATCTTTAATTGAAAACAATATCTAATTAATGAATACATATTTACTATTTAAATCTTTACATTTGATAGCAGTTGTTTCCTGGATGGCTGGTCTTTTATATCTACCAAGAATTTTTGTTTATCATGTCGAGAATAAAGAAAAAAAAGAAGCCACCGATATATTTGAAGTGATGGAGAGAAAATTATTCTTTTATATTATGCGTCCCGCAATGATATTTACTTGGGTATTTGGATTGATTTTGATTTATTTAAATGGAATAGAAATTTTTGCACAGTTGTGGTTTCAGATTAAGATAGTTCTGATAGTTTTGTTATCAGCCTATAATGACTTTTTGGGAAAATGTCTTGTTAGTTTAAAAAATTCTACAAGCACAAGATCTGCTAAATTTTTTAGAATTATTAATGAAATACCAACTGTAATTTTGATTATTGTTGTATTTTTAGCTATTTTTAAGCCAATCTAGGGTTGAAATAAAAAAATCAGCATATATATATAACCTTGTTGATAAGTCCTTATCAAAAAATTAATCATGAACATTCAAGAACTAAAACTTAAATCATCTGAACAGCTCATTACACAGGCAGAAGAGCTTGGGATTGAAAATGCTAGCACATTAAGAAAACAAGAAATTCTCTTTGCTATCCTCAAAAAAGTTGCTGAAAAAGAGGAAATAACTGGTGTAGGTGTTTTACAGCTTTTACAAGATGGTTTTGGTTTTCTTAGAGCAATGGAGTCGAACTATCTTCCAGGACCAGATGATATATATGTGAGTCCAAGCCAAATTAGAAGATTTGGTTTAAGAACTGGAGATACTGTTGAAGGACCAGTCAGAGCCCCTAAAGAAGGAGAAAGATATTTTGCGTTGTTACAAGTAAGTAAGATAAATTTTGAAGAACCAGAAAAAGCAAGACATAAAATTGCTTTTGACAACTTAACGCCATTATACCCAGACAAACAATTGGTAATGGAAATTGAAACAACAAAGGTAGAAAAAAAGCCAGATCTTACCCCAAGATTAATTGATTTAGTTAGCCCAATTGGAAAAGGTCAAAGATCAATAATTATATCTCCACCTAAAGCTGGTAAAACTATGATTTTACAAAGTATTGCTAATTCAATAGCCAAAAACTATCCTGAGTGTTACCTTATTGTTTTATTGATTGATGAAAGGCCTGAAGAAGTTACAGACATGCAGAGGACTGTAAAAGGCGAAGTAATTAGTTCTACTTTTGACGAACCAGCACAAAGACACGTAGCTGTTGCTGAAATGGTTATAGAAAAGGCAAAAAGATTAACTGAACACAAAAAGGATGTTGTTATCCTATTAGACTCGATAACAAGATTGGGAAGAGCATATAATGCTGTAATACCAAGTTCAGGAAAAGTTTTAACAGGAGGTGTAGATGCAAATGCACTTCAGAGACCAAAAAGATTTTTTGGTGCTGCAAGAAATATAGAGGAAGGTGGATCATTAACTATTATTTCTACTGCTTTGATTGATACTGGAAGTAGAATGGATGAAGTTATTTTTGAGGAATTTAAAGGAACAGGTAACAGTGAAACTGTCCTAGATAGAAAAATTGCAGATAAAAGAATTTATCCTGCAATTGATATAACAAAGTCTGGAACAAGAAGAGAAGAGCTCTTGTTTGATAAAAACGATTTACAAAAAATGAATGTATTAAGAAGAATAATTGCTCCAATGGGAACTATGGATGCAATAGAGTTTATAAATTCAAAATTAAAAGATACTAAAAATAATGCTGAGTTTTTTAACTCAATGAACAAACCAGCATAAAAATTTTCTATAACATTTTAAGTTTTACAGCGATGCAAATTTGAAGATATAATCTTCAAATGACAATTTATGCTTTATCTACTGGACCCGGTGTTTCAGGTGTTGCAATTGTTAGAATTTCAGGAGAACAATCTTCAAAAGTAATTAAGATCCTTACAGGTAAAAAGGTTCCTCAGCCAAGAGTAGCAACATTAAGAAAAATCAATAAAATCAACACTTCTGAGTTAATTGATGAAGGTATAATATTGTGGTTTCCGGGGCCTCAGAGCTACACAGGCGAAGATATGGCTGAGATACAAGTCCATGGTAGTAAGGCTGTGGTAGACGCCCTACAATCCTCTATTTCTAAAATTGAAAATTGTAGATTAGCAGAACCAGGTGAATTTACTAAACTTGCATTCCAAAATGGAAAAATAAACCTATTAGAAGCAGAAAGTATTGCTGATTTAATTTCATCGGAAACAGAAATTCAAAGACAACAAGCAATTAATATTATGAATGGTAAGTCTGCAGATCAATTCAATTTTTTAAGAGAAAAACTTTTAAAAATTCTGGCTCATGTTGAAGCTCAAATAGATTTTCCGGATGAAGATTTGCCAAACACTATCCTTGATGAAATTAAAAATAACTCAAGTGAAGTTATTAAAAAAATTGAAAAAATTTTAAATGATCAAAAAGTTGGAGAAAGAATTAGAGAAGGTTTTAAGATTGCAATTCTTGGACCCACTAATGCAGGGAAATCTAGTTTAATAAATCATTTATCAAATAGAGATGTTGCAATTGTTTCTGAAATAGCTGGTACTACAAGAGATGTTATAGAAACTCATCTTAGTATAGATGGTTATCCCGTAATAATATCTGACACAGCTGGTATCAGAGAATCTAAAGATGAGATAGAAAAAAAAGGTATTAAATTATCTTTAAATAGAGCAGAAGAAGCAGATTTAAAGCTTGTAGTGGTGGATGCAAAAAGCCTTGATTTTAATGATGTTTTGAAGGGTTTATTAGATGAAAATGCAATTTTAGTTATAAACAAGTCTGATCTTTTAGAAAAAGAAATTGATCCAGAAATTAAAAATATAAATCATGTTTTAATCTCAATTAAGGATAATAAAAATATTGATGAACTAATTTCAAAAATAAAAAATAATTTAAAAAATAAATTTATAACTAGTGATGATATTTTAATTACTAGAGAAAGACACAGACAACATTTGGAACAGTGTTTAGATCATTTGAATAACTTTAATCAAAAAAAAGAAATAGAAGATTTTGATAAAGCAGCAGAAGATTTAAGGTTAGCTACTAGACATTTGGGCATGATCGTTGGAAAAGTTGATGTAGAGGAGATATTAGGTAGTATTTTCAACGATTTTTGCATCGGTAAGTAATCCCCTATTTTCCTTATTTTTTAGAGATTTTTATCCAAAACTATTGATAATTAACGTTTATTTACAAAAAATTAAGCCTGTCTTGTAAATTATGTATTCACATATAAATTCAACCCATGAAAAATGATTTGTCATTTGATGTAGTTGTAATTGGTGGAGGTCATGCAGGATGTGAGGCAGCTGCTGCTTCTGCTCGACTAGGAGTTAACACTGCCCTATTCACCCATAAAATAGAAACTATTGGTGAGATGTCATGTAACCCTGCAATTGGTGGTTTGGGTAAAGGTCATTTAGTTCGAGAAATAGATGCACTTGATGGTGTTATGGGAGATGTTGCAGATAAATCAGGCATACAATTTAGATTATTAAATAGAAGCAGAGGTCCAGCAGTACGTGGACCAAGAACTCAATCAGATAGAGCGCTTTACCGTAAATTTATGCAAGAAAAACTTATAAACTACTGTAATTTAAACATTTTTTCAGATCCTGTAATAAAGTTTATTTTTAATAAAAACACTATAAGCGGTTTTGAAACTAAAGAAGGTAAAAAAGTATTATGCAACAAGTTAATACTAACAACAGGAACTTTTTTAAATGGTTTGATACATATAGGTGATGAAAGAACACCAGCAGGTAGGTATGATGAAAAGCCTTCAACAGGTTTAAGTGAACAATTAGCAAAATATGATTTTAAAATTGGAAGATTAAAAACTGGAACGCCTCCAAGACTAGATGCAAGAACGATAAATTTTGAAAACCTTGAAGAACAATTTGCAGATGATGATCCTTATTTTTTTTCTTTCCTGACTAAAAAAAATTTAAACAAACAAGTGTCATGTCGAATGACCTATACCAATGAGAAGGTTCATAAAATTATAGAAAAAAATTTATCTAAAAGTGCAATGTACTCAGGTAATATTAAAGGAATAGGCCCAAGATATTGTCCATCTATAGAAGACAAGATAGTAAAATTTGCAGATAAAGTTCGTCATCAGATTTTTTTAGAGCCAGAAGGGCTTAATGATCACACAATTTACCCAAATGGGATCTCCACATCGCTTCCCTCGGAAGTACAAGAAGAAATATGTAATAATATCAATGGTTTAGAGAATGTTACTATTATAAGACCAGGATATGCTATAGAATATGACTATATAGATCCACGTGAACTATTCTTGACCCTTGAAACTAAGAAGATCAGCAATCTTTATCTTGCTGGGCAGATTAACGGAACAACAGGATATGAAGAAGCAGCTGCGCAAGGCCTTATAGCCGGGATAAATGCAGCTTTATCTGTTAAAAATTCTGAGCCTTTTATCCTTGATAGATCCGATGCCTATATTGGTGTAATGATTGATGATTTAGTTACTAAGGGAGTTGCAGAGCCATACCGTATGTTTACTTCAAGAGCAGAATATCGATTAAGTTTGAGAGCAGATAATGCAGATCAAAGATTAACAGCTAAGGGAATAGAAATTGGGTTAATTAGAGAGGAAAGAAAAGCTTTATATTTGGATAAATTTGACAAAATTGAAAAAATTAATTTCAAAATGAATAAATCTAGTATTTCACCATCTAAAGCAGAAAAATTTGGGATTAAAATAGCGAAAGATGGAATATTGAGATCTTCAAATGAGGTACTAACTCAAAAAGACGTAAATATGAGTAAAATTAGAGAAATATGGCCTGAAATCCCCTATTTTAGTAAAGAAATTGATGAACAAGTAGAAATTAATGCTCATTACAGGGGGTATTTAAAGAAGCAAAAAGCAGATATTTTAGCATTTAAGAGGGATGAGAACTTAATTATTCCTGATAAAATCAATTATGATGGGCTTTCAGGTTTGTCTAATGAGGTTAAAGCTAAATTTAAAGAAATAAAGCCTAAAACTATGGGTCAAGCTTTAAGAATTGATGGAATAACCCCAGCAGCTGTATATATTTTGTTGTCACATGTAAAAAGAAAGTCTATTAAGCATATAGCTTAATGGATCAAGAAATTTTAAATTCTTACTCTAGACTTAATGATCTAAATGTTTCACGTGAAACATTTTTAGACTTTGAAAACTATATATCTCTGATTCTGGAAAAAAATAAAAAAATTAACATAATTGGTCAAAATACAGCATCAAAAAATACAATAATTGATCGTCATATTATAGATTCAGCACAAATAATTGATTTTATTGATTTAAATTGCAATACAACCACAGATTTAGGATCTGGAGCTGGTTTACCAGGGATTATAGTAGCAATTATACTAAAAAACATGAAAAATAAAATGAATGTCCATCTATATGAAAAAAGCTACCATAAAAGCCATTTTTTGAAAGAAGTTTCAGAAAAATTAAATTTAAATACAAAAGTATTTCAAAAAAATATTTTTGAGATAAAAAATTTAGAGACAGGTACGATTATGTCGAGAGCATTTAAACCTATGCCTGTTGTTTTAGATTTAGTTTATGAAAATTTTTCGAAATATAAAAATTTAATTTTTTTTATGGGCAAAAGTGGAAAAAAAGTTTTTGAAAATTCTAAAAAAAAATGGAGTTTGGAATATATAGAAAAGAAAAGTTTAACAAGCAATGATTCATTTTTAATAAATATAAAAAAAATTAAAAAAAAAAATTAAAAAAAAATTAAAAAAAATCAAATGCAAATTATTTCAGTCATAAATCAAAAGGGTGGGGTGGGAAAAACCACAACAGTAATCAATTTAGCAGCTGGTCTGTCACAACTGAATAAAAAAATTCTAGTTATTGATCTAGATCCTCAGGGAAATGCTACTACAGGTCTTGGATTATCTAATATGGAAAACTCAAGCGATACAATCTATGGAGTCTTGAATGGAACTAAAGAAATTTATCAAGTAATAAAGAAAACCCAGTTTGAAAATTTGGATTTGGTAACCTCCAATGTTGACTTATCAGGTCTAGAGGTTGAAATAGCTGATGATTCAAATAGAGCTTTTATCTTAAAGCGCAAATTAGCCGCTTATTTAAATGATTCTAGTGGATCCTATGATTATATTCTGATAGACTGCCCTCCTTCACTTAGCCTATTGACTGTTATGGCTCTTGTATGTTCAGGCTCGCTTCTGGTTCCTCTGCAGACAGAATTTTTTGCTCTTGAGGGGCTAACGCAGCTTATGAAAACTATTGAAAGAATAAAAGCAAGTTTAAACCCAGAATTAAAAATCAGGGGTATACTTTTAACAATGTATGACAAAAGAAACAAACTATCTTCACAAGTTGAAAAAGAAGCAAGAGATTATTTTAATGAAAAAGTTTACTCAACAGTAATACCAAGGAACGTTAGATTATCTGAAGCACCTTCGCATGGTATGCCAGTTTTAATTTATGATAAATCATGTCCAGGCAGTAAGTCATATTTTAGTTTTACAGATGAATTTATAAATCAAGAGTCAACAATAGGAAGTGCTGCTTAATGGATAAAATTAAAAAGGGTCTAGGGAGAGGTTTATCATCATTGATTGGTGAGGCTAAAGTAGAGCCAGAGAAAAATCAATTACAAATAAGTGATCTTGTTCCAAACAAGTATCAGCCAAGAAAAATATTTGATGAAAATAATTTAATTGATCTTACTAATTCAATTAAAGAAAGGGGAATGATACAACCAATCATTGTCAGAAAATCAAATGGTAGTGACGGAAAATTTGAGATAATAGCTGGAGAGAGAAGGTGGCTTGCCGCACAAAGAGCAGGTTTACATAATGTTCCTGTTGTTATTACTGAAGCTGACGATTTAAAATCTTTAGAATTTGCAATTGTAGAAAATGTTCAAAGACATGATTTAAACCCTCTTGAGGAAGCTCAAGGTTATAAAAGATTAATAGATGAGTTTTCCTATGATCAACAAAAAGTATCAAAATTTATTGGTAAAAGCAGGTCTCACATTACCAATTCTTTAAGACTTTTAAGCTTGCCAGATGATGTGATAAAATTAATTGAAACTCAAAAATTAACAGCTGGTCATGCGAAAATTTTAGTTGGTCTTGATAATGCTATTTTTATTGCAAATAAAATTATTGAAAAAAAATTATCAGTAAGGCAGGCAGAAAATCTTGTTAAAATTTTTAAAACTAGAAAAAAATCTAAAACTACTAAAGATTCAAATATTATTTCACTTGAGCTTTCTATTTCAAATAAAATTGGCCTAAATGTAGATATACAAAATAATAAAAGAAATAAAGGTAAAATAAGTTTTGAATATAAAGATTTAGATCAACTTAACAAAATAATAGATATTATTAAGAATAATTATTAATTTTAGCAAAGTCTTCTAAAATAAAATTTATAATTAGAGTTTTCGAGTTACTTATGTCTTTTTTTATTTCGAGTTCTATATCAAATATTTTATAAATTAATTTTTTTACTTCTGGTTCGGACCACTTTAAAATTTGTGTGCTTATAATTTCCTTTTCCTTCCAAAATATTGGAGGTTTAAAATCATTAATTGTTTGATTGAGGTTATTTGTTTTTGAGAAGTTTTTTGTTAAATGTAATAGCTTTTTAGCTTTAAATAGTAAGTTTCTAATAATTATAATACAATCTTCAGAGACATAGTTATTTTCATTCAAAATTTGTAATATTTTTTTTTTATTCTTTGCTAAATAATTGTTTGTAAGTTCATCAACGCTGTAGTTTTCAATTAAGTTGGTTAGTTTAAAAAGTACATCTGAGCTTATTTTTTTATTTGTAACTGAGTAATGTTCAATTTTTTCTAATTCATTTTTTAAAATTCCTCGATCTCCATTACACCTATTAACAACTGAATTTAAATCATGTGTAGAAATAGATATTTTATTTTCCGCTATAAATTTCTGTGAGATAGATAGTAGCGTTTTATTATCATCCTGATAAAATGGTATACAAATTAAATTGTTATCTTTTTCAAATAATTTTCTTAATTTCGATTTTTTATCAAGATTCCCTGCATTGAAAATAATTTTTATCTCCTCGTCAACTATTTCTTCGAGTGTATTTGCTGCATCAACAATTTTATCTGTACAATCATTTATAATTATAATTTTTTTTTCATCAAAAAGAGATTTTGAGATTATACTTTCTGAAAATGACTGTAGGTTTTCAAAAACTTCTTTTTCATTATACTTATAAACATTTTTATTATTTAAACTTTTTATTATTTTATCTATCAACTCTTTTTTAGCCCCATCATTTAGGCCATATAACAAAAAAAAATTATTAATTGATAATATTTTTTCATTTATTTCATATATCTTTTTAATCATTTATTTGTTTAATATTCATTAATTTCAAAAGTAATTTTTGTTTAATTGATTTTACAAAATTATCTTTCATAATTTTTTCATATTTTTGCTGGTCGAAAGTGTCTGTTTTACTTTTAATTTTAATATTTTCTTTTATTGAAAAGGTTTCAGTATGATCTTGATACGTTACTTTAAAATTTATATTTGCAATTAGTTCAAGATTTGTTGCTTTGCCAGTAATATCTTTAGAAATTGTTTTTTTATCATATTTACTCTCAATATTTAATTGAAATGTATTTTTATCCTTTACATCAAAATATGTTCTTAATTCGTAATTTAATTTTTGATTTAAATATCTATCCCCTGAATACTTTGATACATAGATTTTTAAATCGTCATAAATCTTGTTGTTATAAACTGGAGAGTAGCCACAATGGTTTAAATTTAATATCAATAATATTAATAATATTTTTTTAATCATTAAATTATAATATTCATTAGTTTATTTTTTACATAGATTTTTTTCTTTATTTTCTTATCTACTAAATATTTAACTATAACTTTATCTTTGATAATTTGTTCAAAGATATCGTCTTCTTTTGTATCTTTCTTAAAATTTAGAATATTTCTTTTTTTACCATTTATTTGAATTACTATATTTGTTTCGTCTTCCTCAATTAAACTTTTGTTATATTGTGGCCATCTTAAATCTTGACTATCTTCAAGTTGATCAATGCACTCTGATGAAAAATGAGGAATAATTATTGATATTGCTATTAAAATTTTTTTATAATTTTCAATTAAGGTTGAAAATTTATATTTTTTTAAAAGTATCTTGTTTAATGCAGAATGAGCTTCGTGCATGTTTGCTATGATAATATTGTAACTAAAATTTTTTAAATTATTTTCTAATTTATAAATAAATTTGCTTGTAAATTTTATCAATTCATCATCTTGATCTTTTAAATACTTTTTATTAATTTCTTCATGAAATTTATTATTTAATACCCAAAGTTTTTGAATAAATTTATATGATGCAGAAATCCCTTCCTCAGACCATTGCACGTCTTTTTCAGGTGGACTATCAGATAGTATAAATAATCTAACAGAATCTGCACCAAAATTATTAATAATATTCTCTGGATCAATAGTATTTTTTTTTGATTTTGACATCGACTCTGATGGTCCAACTTTTATCAATTTAGAATTATCAGATTTAAGAACTTTTTTTCCATTAATTACTTCTATTTCATCAGGACTTAACCAATTATCGTTATTGTCTTTATATGTTTCGTGACAGACCATTCCTTGTGTAAACAAACCTTTAAAAGGCTCCTTTAGATTAAAATTTTTACTTTTAAAAGATAAGGCGTTCATAAAAAATCTTGAATACAATAAATGTAAAATTGCATGTTCAACGCCACCAATATATTGGTCAACTGGCATCCAATAGTCAACATCTTCTTGACTAAATCCGTAATTATTATTTTTTGGAGAGCAGAATCTTAAAAAATACCAAGATGAATCTACAAAAGTATCTAAAGTATCGGTTTCTCTTTTAAAGTTATTATTATTAATTTTGATATTTTTCCAATCACTTATCCTGTCTAGAGGATTTCCAGTTTCATCTAACTTTTTAATCTCAGGTAATAATACCGGTAACATTTCCTTAGGAACTTTTTTTGGATTATTATTTTCATCATAAATTATAGGAATGGGGCATCCCCAATATCTTTGTCTCGAAATACCCCAATCCTTTAATCTAAAATTTATTTTTTTTTCTCCTAAATTTTCTTTTTCTAAGAATTCTATAGTTTTTAAAATTGATTCTGAAGGAGATTTTAATCCATCTAAGAAATCAGAATTAAAAATATATCCTGGTCCAGTATAAGCTTTGTCATTAATTACTAAATCTTCTTCTAATTTTGGTGTAACGACAGGCAAAATTTTTAAGTTATATTTTTTAGCAAAGTCCAAATCTCTTTGATCATGTGCTGGACATCCAAAAACCGCTCCTAACCCATAATCCATTAATACAAAGTTAGCGAAATAAACTGGAATTTTTATATTCTTGTCTAAGGGATTAATTGCAATCAAATCTGTTTTAAATCCTATTTTTTCAGCATTTGCAATCGCTTCTTCTGTTGTGCCAGTATTTGAACATCTATTTTTGAAATCTAAAAAGTCTTTATTTTCTTCGTAATATTTTGATAAGGGGTGGTCAATTGATAAAGCTAAAAATGATGAACCAAATAATGTGTCTGGTCTTGTAGTAAAACATTTTATTTCTTCTATTGGTTTCGAACTAATAATTTTAAATGAAACTTCACATCCAAAGGATTTTCCAATCCAATTTTTTTGCATTATTTTTACTTTATTAGGCCATTCATCAAGTGTATCTAAGCTTTCCAATAACTCGTTTGAAAATTTTGTAATATTAAAAAACCATTGATTTAATTTTTTTCTCTCAACTGGATGACCTGATCTCCAGCCTTTTCCATCTATGACTTGTTCATTAGCAAGTACAGTTTGATCTACTGGATCCCAATTTACATACTGTTCTTTACGATATACTAATCCTTTGTCATAAAGTTCTAAAAAAAATTCTTGTTGATGTTTGTAATATTCTGGTGAGCAAGTTGAAATTTCTCTATCCCAATCGATAGATAAACCAAGTTTTTTTAATTGTCTTTTCATATTGGAAATATTTTCTTCAGTCCATTGCTTAGGATTTAGATTATTTTGTTTTGCTGCATTTTCTGCTGGCATTCCAAAAGAATCCCAACCCATTGGATGCAAAACATTAAAACCTTGCAATTTCTTGAAACGTGCCAAAACATCACCAATAGTATAGTTTCTAACATGTCCCATATGAATTTTTCCTGAAGGATATGGAAACATTTCAAGACAATAAAATTTTTCTTTAGATTTATCAGTAGATGTTTGAAAAGTTTTATTTTCTTCCCAAAAATCCTGCCACTTCTGTTCGATTTCTTTAAAATTATATCTTGTCACAGAATGATTTAATCGTCATTTAGACTATTACCTGCGTAAGGCTTAAAATTTTTATCTTTATATTGTTTTTTATATATCGCAGCTTTTTTTAAAATTTCTTTAGTTAGTTCAGATTTTAAATTTCCTTTATAATCTGAAATCGTGCAATTAACTAAATTTTCACATTTTTTATAAAAAATTTTTATGTCTAAAGCATCCGATCTTACTTCGTTACTTAAAAATCTTATAGTAACTTTGATTGCTTCATTGGGATTTTCAGAATACCAATCTGTAATAATAATTCCTCCACTATAATTTGCTGAAGTTAATGGCATAAAATCAATTATATCTAAAGAGGCTCTCCATAATTCATTTGAGCTTGCAAATTCAAAACTTCCACCACCACCTGACATATTTTGCATAGCAGTATCAAGCCTGAAACCTTTCCCTTCTTCTAAATTTTTTTTAACTCTTTCTCTTGGATCAGGCGGATTTTTTCTTGCATCTCCTCCTTTGCAATTTAACAGAAGTAAACTTGTTAAAACGGTTGTTAAGATAATTTTGATTAATTTATGAGACATTTTAATTGGTAATATAAAAGGGATTATATACATTAAAAAAAAAAATTAAAAAAACCTTATATTTTACTGTTATTAATAGTGTTGTAAAAATACAACATAAGGTAAAAAAAACCATTTTTCTTCGATTTTAGGGAAAAAAAAACACTAAAAATGTTAAAAGTTCAGCGTTTATTATTAATAATAACAATCAAAAAGGAGTAATTAATATGAACAACTTTAAAAAAATTGGATTATCAGCATTAGCTGGTTCTCTAGTTGCTGTTTCAGCACAAGCTGCTGATGTATCACTAAGTGGTGGTGCTTCTGTTGCTTTTACAAGTGCTTTTGATAGTGACAAAACTGGTTACTACATGAATGACAGTGTAACTATGACAATTTCAGGTGAAACTGATAATGGTTTAACTGTTACTACTAGCTTAGAGCTAGATGGTGCTGGTGCGGCTTCTACTGGAAGTTTCGATAACAGAAGCATCAAAATTGGTAACGATGAAATGGGTACAGTTACTTTTGCTGGTCACGGTGGTGATTCAGTAATAGGTGGTTGGGATGATGTAATGCCAACAGCTTATGAAGAAGTATTTGCTCTAACTAAGAAAAGAGCTGACGGTACTGCAGATGGTAACACAGTAATCGCTGGTTACAGTGGAGATAACTTATGGAGATATGACTCGCCAAGTATTGGTGGTGCATCATTCCATATGGCTTACCAATCAGCTGGAACTGCAGCTGCTTCAGGTGGAACTCCAGCTAAAGTAAGCTCATACAGTGATATGGGTATCCAAATAGCTCCAGAAATGGTTGAAGGTTTATCTATTGGTTATGCAGTTGGTGAGTATGACGAAACTGCTACTAAATCAATCGATGTTTCAACTTTATGGGTTAAATATGCAGTAGGTTCATTTACAGTTGGTGTTCAAGAATCTGAAAGAGATGGATCAGCAGCAGCTGACCATGATTCTTCTGAGTCTTGGGGTGTATCATACGCTGTGAACGATGACTTCTCAGTATCTTACGGACAACACACGTACGAAGAAGGTACAAGTACAACTGAACAGGAATCATCTGGTTTCTCTGCTTCTTATACATCAGGTGGTGTATCAATAAGTGCAGCGTTTAACTCTACTGATAACATTCAGAACAGTGCAACTGACGACGAAGATTCATACGAAATCGCGTTCTCATTTGCATTCTAATCTAATTAGATTGTAATTTATAAAAAGGCCTCTTTTTTAAGAGGCCTTTTTTTTATTCAAAATAAGATATTCCAGCAAATTTAGATTGATTTAAAATTTTGAGTTTTTTTATATTGTTTTTAGAAATACCACCCAAAACAACCACTTCTTTTTTTGTAAGCTTTGAAAGTAATCTAAATTTATTTATTCCTAAATAATTTTTATTTTTTTTAAATAATGATGATAAGAAAATTTGATCAACTTTTTGTATTTCTTTAATTTTTATTTCTTTAAGATTGTGTGCAGATCCTATAATTTTGAAATTTTTTTTTAAGGAATAGGATAAATGCTTTGTATATTTATTAAATGATGGAATATACGCCCCGTCTAAATTAAGTTTTATTGCAAGTCGAATGTTATTAGATAGATAAAACTTTATTCTTTTTTTTTTACAATAGTTTTTAATTTTTAAAATAAGTTTTTCATCTGCATTTTCTGATGAATAGTTTCTATAGATAATAATAGTTTGCTTGTTTTGTTTATCAATATTGTTTGTTTCAAATTTATTTATGAAGTAATATTTAGTATTTTTATGCATAACACTGTTAAAAATTTATTAGATATTGATAATAATATTCAAGTTAATCTCAATAAATTTAATATTAATAGAACCCCTAAAATTATAGCAGTATCCAAAACTTTTGAAATTGACAAAATTTTACCACTTATAGAACATGGACATATTGATTTTGGAGAAAATAAAGTTCAGGAAGCAAATGAAAAATGGTCGGCAATTAAAAAAAACAATTTGCAGATAAAATTACATATGATTGGAAAATTACAGACGAACAAAGTAAAATACGCAGTAAGAATATTCGATTATATCCATTCAGTTGATAGCACGAAACTTGCTAAAAAAATTGCTGATGAACAAAAAAAAATAAATAAAAAAATTAAAGTTTTTTTGCAGATAAACATAGGTGAGGAAGAACAAAAATCAGGTGTTAAAAAAGAAGAAACAGGTCAGCTAGTTTCTTACTGTAAAGAAATTGGATTAGATTTAATTGGACTCATGTGTATTCCCCCAGCAAATATTGATCCTAATAATTATTTTAAAGAGATTAGCAAACTAAATAAATCTTTCGATTTAAATGAGTTAAGTATGGGCATGTCTTCTGATTATCTTGTTGCAGTTAAACACTCCGCTACATATGTTAGGATTGGATCTAGTATCTTTGGTCAACGAAATTAAAAAATTTTAATTTTAGAATTTTTTTTGATTAATTTAAGTAGAATTAAAAAATCTTTTTTTTTTAAAGCAATACATCCAGCTGTAGTTTTAAAATCTTTTGTTAAGTGAATAAAAATGCAACTTCCTAGCCCAGTAATAGGTTTCTCAAAATTGTATTTAATCGGTATTAGCAAATCATATTTATGATCACTTCTTCGTAATTTTTCATGTCTAATTTTTTTTTTAATTTTGATAAGTTTGTTATATTTTTTTGGAAAGCGAGTATCATCACACCAACCCATATTTCTTTTTATCTCAATACTTTTAAGTTTTGTTAGTGGTTTTTTTAAACGATCTTTCCTAAAGTAAAGGTTTTCAAGTTTGAATGTACCTTTTGGAGTTTTTTTGTCTCCTTCTTTCTTGTTTTTTGTTGACCCTTTTTTTCCTATACAACAGTTAAATGTAAATTCATCTAGTTGAAGAGTATGTTTATTTTTTACCAAAATTGTCATAATCTATGTCAATGTTAATTAAGAATATAATAATTTATAAATTTTTAGAATTATATCATATTCTAGAAGAACTTTGCTCAGATTTAAATTTTAACATTTTATATGCAGATGATAAAAATATTTTAAATGATAAATTAAAAAATCTTGGTAATTATTTAGTTATAACAAACAATGCAAACTTGAATATTAATCGTCAATTTGTTTTAAACCAAATACCTATAAGTATTTATAAATTAGCAGAAAAAATTAACATTGAATTTCTAAAAGCACAGTTCAACAACCAATCAGAAGTAAAAGTAAAAAATTATATTATTGATTTAAATTCTAGAGAAATCTTATTAAAAAAAATTAAGCTTAAATTGACTGAAAAAGAAATTAATACAATTACTTTTTTGTCTAAATCAAATAAGCCTGTGAGTGTTGATGAGCTACAGGAAAAGGTGTGGAGGTATCAATTTGATATAGAAACACATACTGTTGAAACTCACATTTATCGATTAAGAAAAAAAATTCTAAATACTTTTAATGATCATGAATTTATAATTAGCAAAAAAAATGGTTATCAAATTAAATAAGAAAAATCCAATTGCCAAAGATTTATTTACAAAAAAATATAAACCGAAAACACTTAGACCTAAAAAAGGAAAAGGGAGTTTTAAAAGAAAGAAAAGTTAAATCTAAAGTCTTGCACCAATTTGCTGTATTACTCTAGATGACATTTCTGTCCCTTTTTTTAGACATTCCATTGTATCTAATTTATTAATGTATCCATGTAAAAATCCTGCAGCAAATAAATCACCTGCACCTGTAAGATCGATAATTTTTAGATTTTTTTCAATATCGTCTTCAATAACCTCATCTCCATTAACCGCAATTGCACCTTTTTCCCCCCTAGTTATAACAAATAATTTATTAAGTTGTTTTGAAAAATTTATAACTTCTTCAAAGTTCTTTGCATCAATTAATGATGTAACTTCTTGTTCGTTAGCAAAAATTATATCAAGCTTGTTTTTAACTAATTTTAAAAAATGAGGTTTATGTCTTTCTACACAAAATAAGTCAGAAAGTGACATAGCAACTTTTTTTGCATTATTTATTGCTTTATCGAAAGCTTTCTTAGGTTCTCCCTTGTCCCACAGATATCCCTCTAAAAAAATTATCTCACTTCTTTTAATAGCATTGGTATCAACATCGTTTTCATTAATTTTTCCTGCCGTACCTAAAAAAGTACACATAGTTCTCTCTGAGTCTGGAGTTACCAAGATTAAACATGTTCCTGTTGGTAATACTTCTTTTTTTTTTGAATAAAAATATTCTACATTTTCCTTTTTTAAACCTTCCTCGTAATTACTACCAAATTTATCATCTGAAATTTTTCCTATAAATCCAACTTTATTACCAAGTTGAGATATACCGACTATAGAGTTTGCAACTGATCCTCCAGAAACTGTTTTTTCTATTTTAAGATTTTTTAATAGATCTTTGAACTCATTTTCATCAAAGAATAATTTCATAGTACTTTTTGTAAGATTATTTTCCTCAATGAAATTGTCATCTACTTTACAAATTACATCTACAATAGCATTACCTATTCCCAAAATTTTCATATCAAGCTTTTTTTGTAATAACAGGTTTTTTTCTATTTGGGTAGCACGTAGTACATATTTTACAACTTAGCCCATAACAATCTCTAGCTTTACAATATTCTCTACCATAAAAAATTATCTGTAAATGAAGTTTTGACCAGGTTTTTTTTGGAAAAATTCTTTTTAGATCTTTCTCAGTCTGAACTACATTTTTTCCATTTGTTAAACCCCATCTTTGTGCAAGTCTGTGAATATGAGTATCTATAGCAAAAGCTGGAAATCCAAAACCTTGAGACATTACTACACTTGCTGTTTTATGGCCCACACCAGGTAATTTTTCAAGTTCTTCAAAAGTTCTAGGTACTTTACCCTCATGTTTTTCTAGCACTTGTTTTGACATCAAGTAAATGCTTTTAGCTTTGATTCTAAAAATCCCAATTTTTTTTATTAATTTTTCAATTTTCTTTCTTCCTAATTTTACAAAATGTTCTGGCTTATAGTATTTTGGATATATATGTTTTGTTACATTGTTGACATTTATATCAGTACATTGAGCAGACAGTAAAACTGAAATTAAAAGAGTGAAAGTATTTTTACTTTTTAGAGGAACTGGTGCTTTAGGATAAATTTTATTTAAAGTTTTGATAATTATTTTTGCTTTTTCTTTTTCATTCATTAAGAAAAGTTAAGTAAATCTCTCATTGAATATAATCCTGGTTTTTTTTTCATTAACCATTTTGATGCTGTTAAAGCTCCATCTGAGTAAAGTGCTCTATCAAAAGCCTCATGATTTAATGTAATTATTTCTTTACCACTTGAGAATTTTACTTCATGTTCACCAATAATTTCACCTTTTCTAATTGAGTTAAAATTAATTTTTTTTCCATAAGGAAATGTTTTTTTATTCAAGAATTTCTTACCAATTAAATTATATAAATTTTTATTTTTTCCATCAGCAATTCCTTTTCCAAGCATTAATGCTGTACCAGATGGATAGTCTTTTTTATGTTTGTGGTGTACCTCAAATATTTTGCTCAAGTATTCTTCATTTAGTGATTTAGAGACAATTTCAGTTAAATACATTAATAAATTTACACCCAAACTCATGTTACCAGCTTTTAAAATAGCTATTTTTTTTGAATATTTTTTAATTTGATTTTCTTGAGCTCTAGAAAATCCAGTGGTACCAATTACTACTTTTTTTTTTAATTTTGATGCTATTTTTAATATTTCAAGGGTGCATTTAGGAACAGTAAAATCAATAATTACATCAATTTTTTTAAAGGCTTTATCAGAATTTAATTCAGGTTTAATTCCATTAAATTTTTTATTTACCAATCTATTTTCTGTAAGTGTAACTAATTTGAAATTTTTATTTTTCTTAGATGACTCGATGAGTTGTTGACCCATCCTTCCCATGCATCCTGAAATAGCTAAATTAATTTTTTTCATTAAGTGATAAAATATAGAAATATCATAAGAACAATTATAATGACACCCCAAATACTTAAATTTTTAAAAAAAACTTTTTTCTTAAAGTTTGATTTTATGAAGCTAGGTAAAATTAGAATTAGTATTAATATTAAAGCTATTGATGGAATTATTTCTTCTAATCCCACAAATTAATTCTTCCAAAAGTCTTTTGCTTTTTGAAAAAACTTTTTAATACTTGGATTTGACTTGTCGTTTTCTATTTCTCTAAATTGTTCTAATAATTCTTTCTGTTTTTTGTTTAAATATACAGGCACTTCTGTTTTTACCTGAACATATAAATCACCAAAATCACCTCTTCTCATAAATGGCATTCCTTTACCTTTTAATCTAAATTGTTTACCATTTTGAGTTCCATCTGGAATTTTTATTTTTGCCCGCCCACCATCAATTGTTGGTATTTCAATAGTAGTTCCGAGAGCCGCATCAGCAAGAGATAGAGGAAATTCAAAAAATAAGTTTTCATCTGATCTTTTAAATAGTTCATGAGAATGAACATTTATAAATAAATATAAATCACCTGTAGCACCACCTCTGCTGCCAGCTTCACCCTTTCCAGCAAGTCTTATTCTAGTACCATCATCTACTCCTTTCGGAATAGTTACAGATATTTTTTTGGATGCTTGTTTTTTGCCCTGACCATTACAATCATTGCATGGATTGGTGATTTCTTCACCATTACCATTACATTGTGGACATGTTTGTTGAACAGTAAAGAAACCCTGGTTAGATCTTATTCTTCCATTTCCTCCACAATAAGAGCACCTGTCTGGAGAGTAACCTGGTTCTGAACCATTACCTTTACAAGTTCCACATTGCTCAGTAGTTGCAAATTTTATATCTTGTTTTTTCCCGTGATAAGCTTCCTCTAATGAAATTGACAAATCGTACCTTAAATCTGAACCTCTGTTGTTTGACCTTCTGTTTCTTGATCTCCCTCCACCTCCAAAATCACCAAAGAAATCTTCAAAAATATCTGAAAAATCAGCTCCACTAAAACCACCAAAACCGCCACCTGGTCTACCGCCACCATTTTCAAATGCAGCATGTCCAAAGTTATCGTAGTTTTGTTTTTTTTCTTTGTCTGAAAGTATTCCGTAGGCTTCACTAGCTTCCTTAAATTTCTCCTCAGCCTTTGAATCACCTGGATTTTTATCTGGATGATATTTAACTGCTAGTTTTCTATATGCAGATTTTAGCTCATCAGGACTTGCGCTTTTGTTAACGCCTAGGACATCATAATAGTCTCTTTTAGCCATCAAATTACCCCAGACAATTAAATGTCAGTTTATGCGCTTTTTTCTTTATTCTCGTCTTTTACTTCTTCGAAATCAGCATCAACAACATTCTCGTCTTTTTTACCTGTATCATCTCCACCATCATCTTTTCCTGATTCTGGTTTAGCACTTTGTTGTGATTTGTAGATTGCTTCTCCAAGTTTCATTGAAGCTTGAACTAAAGCTTCTGTTTTTTTCTTGATATCTTCAATATCTTCGCCTTTTAGAGCTTCTTTTACAGCAGATGATGCATCTTCAATTGCTTTTTTCTCTGCATCTGAAACTTTTGATCCATGCTCTTTTAAGTTTTTCTCAGTTGAATGAATTAAAGTGTCTGCTTGGTTTCTAACATCAACCGACTCTCTTTTCTTTTTATCAGCTTCTTTATTAGCTTCAGCATCTTTGACCATTTTTTCAATTTCTTCATCACTTAATCCACCAGAGGCTTGAATTTGTATCTTCTGCTCTTTACCTGTTCCCTTGTCTTTTGCCGAAACATTTACGATACCGTTAGCATCAATATCAAATGTAACTTCAATTTGAGGAACTCCTCTTGGAGCTGGCGCAATACCTACCAATTCAAAATTACCTAATAACTTGTTATCAGAAGCCATCTCTCTTTCACCTTGTAAAACTCTAATAGAAACAGCTGGCTGATTATCTTCAGCGGTTGAGAAAACTTGGCTTTTTTTAGTTGGAATTGTCGTATTTTTATCAATTAGTTTTGTTGAAACACCACCAAGCGTTTCAATACCTAATGATAACGGTGTAACGTCTAATAAAAGAACGTCTTTAACATCTCCTTGTAAAACTCCTGCTTGAATAGCAGCACCCATTGCAACTACTTCATCTGGGTTTACACTCTTATTAGGGTCTTTTCCAAAAAAATTTTTAACTTCTGCTAAAACTTTTGGCATTCTAGTCATACCACCAACCATAACCACTTCATCTATCTCACTTGCGGTAATTCCTGCATCTTTTAAAGCAGTCTGACATGGAGGCATTGTTCTAGCAATTAAGTCTTCAACTAAAGCCTCAAGTTTTGCTCTAGTCATCTTTAAATTAATGTGTTTTGGACCTGTTTTATCTGCAGTTATAAATGGTAAATTTATGTCTGTTTGTTCTGCAGATGATAATTCTATTTTTGCTTTTTCAGCCGCTTCTTTTAATCTCTGCAAAGCAAGTTTATCTGATTTAAGATCAATACCATTATCTTTCTTAAATTCAGAAATTAAATAATCAACGATAGCATTATCAAAATCTTCACCACCTAAAAAAGTATCACCATTAGTTGATTTAACTTCAAATACACCGTCACCTAACTCAAGTATAGAAACATCAAATGTTCCTCCACCTAGATCGTATACAGCAATTTTTTTATTTTGTTTTTTGTCTAAACCATAAGCTAGCGATGCAGCAGTTGGTTCATTGATAATTCTCAAAACTTCTAGTCCTGCAATTTTACCCGCATCTTTTGTAGCTTGTCTTTGTGCATCGTTAAAATATGCTGGTACAGTAATTACAGCTTTTGTTACTTCAGATCCTAAATATTTTTCAGCTGTCTCTTTCATCTTTTGTAATATGAATGCAGAGATTTGTGAGGGAGAATACTTTTCTCCTTTAGCTTCAATCCAAGCGTCTCCTTTTTCAGAGTTAACTATCTTAAATGGTGCAGCTTCAACATCTTTTTTTACTGTTGGATCATCAAAATTTCTTCCGATTAATCTTTTAACTGCAAAAATTGTGTTTTCAGGATTTGTTACTGCCTGTCTTTTAGCAGGTTGACCTATTAATTTTTCATTTTCATCAGTAAATGCAACTACTGAAGGTGTCGTTCTTGCTCCTTCTGCATTTTCTAAAACCTTAGCTTGTGTTCCTTCCATTACCGCAACACAAGAGTTGGTTGTTCCTAAGTCTATTCCAATTATTTTGCTCATAATATTATTGTCTCTCTTTCGTCATATAGGGTTTAAATTTAAAACTACAAGTTGATCTCATTATTATTTATCTCCTGAATTTTCCTGATTTTGTTCAGTTTTTTCTTCTATTTTGGTAATTTTTTTTGAGACCCCAACTAATGAAGGTCTTAAAAGTCTATCTTTAATAGTGAAGCCTTTTTGAATTTCTTGAACAATTGTTCCAGCTTCTTTAGAGTCATCTTCAATCTCCATCATTGCTTGATGAAAGTTAGGATCTAGTTTTTTGTTAATACAATCAATTGGTTTAATATTGTTTTTTTCAAAAATAGAAATTAAATCTTTTTTTATTATTTCTAAATGCTCCAGTGTCTTCTTTAAAGCGTCTGTTTCTTTTAATTTGTCATCGCTTTCTAAAACATGTTTAGAACGATCTAAGTTATCAATTAAATTTAATGCTTCTTTAGCAAAGTTAGAACCTCCATATTCAAAGGCATCTTCTTTTTCTTTTTCAAACCTTCTTCTTTGATTTTCCATTTCAGCAAAAGTTCGTGCCAGTTTATCTTCTAGTTCTGCAATTTTTTCCTCTGGAGTTGGTTCTCTAATCTCTTCTTTGGTTTCCTGAGGTGTTTCTTGTTTATTTTCACCTGCTGAGCTTTCCTCAGTTTTTTCCGATTCTTTTTCTAAATTCTCATTTTCGTTTTTTGGAGTGTTGTTTTGGTTTTCTTCTTTTTCCATAGCCTCATATATGGTAAGAAATTTAATTATTTCTAGATGTCTAAGCAAAAAATTAAACAATTACTCATTGGGACTAACAACAAGGGTAAATTAAGAGAAATTAGGAGTTTATTACCAAATTACATCAAAATTTACTCTACCTCTAATTATAAACTGAAAAGTCCTGCTGAAAATGGAAAAACTTTTGAGGAAAATTCCTTAATTAAATCAAAACATTTCTCTAAAAAGACTGGTCTAATATGTTTGGCTGATGATTCTGGTTTGGAGATAGATCATTTAGATAAAAGACCTGGAATTTATTCTGCTCGATGGGGAGGAAAATCTGGGGATTTTAATAAAGCTATTAAAAAAGTATTTAGAGAGTTAGATAAAAAAGATAAGAATTGGAAAAATAAAAAAATTAAAGCAAGATTTGTTTGTGCCCTATCGATCTCTTATTTAAATAAAAAAATTGCTTGTGTAGTAGGCAAAGTTGAGGGTCGAATATCAAATGAGCCAAAGGGGAAAAATGGATTTGGTTATGATCCAATTTTTATTCCACTAAAAAAATCTAAAACATTTGGTGAAATGAAACCATCCCAAAAATACAAAATGGACCATCGTTATCAAGCTTTTAAAAAACTTAAAAGATTTTTGTAAGTTTTTTATTTTCTATTTTATAAAAATTTAATCTGTGATTAATTTTGTTATCTTTAATATCAAAAATTCCTATCTTACCTTTAAATGAATTTTTTTTCTTAAATAATTTGTCCATTTTTGAAAGATCTGATTTTAATGAAAGATAATACACTAAACCAACTAAATCATAACTTAACAGTGAGAGATGAGATGGGTTTTGATTATAAGCATTAAAATATTTAATTTTATAATCATCAAAATTTTCTTTATTAATTGATGGATAATAAATTGGTTGAATATTTTTTTCTTCCATTAAACTTTCATCAAACCATTGGTTAAGGGTTATAAAGTATTTATTTTTTGGAGACACATCAGTGTAGAGTAAAGAGGTTGCAACACTCTTAAGGCTTTCATCAAAATCAGATATAACAACTGAATCAAAATTTACATCTCCAATCGTGTACCTTTTTTCCAAGCTTTTTATTTTCCTTTCTTTATTTGGTTCATTTGACTCTTGAATTCTTCTTATTTCATTCACTAGATTTTGTTTTCTAATTTTGTATTTAGTTATTTCCTCAATCTGTTTTGTAAGTTTTGTTGGTTCAGTATTATATTCAAAATTTTTAAAAACTTTTATTTTAGAATTCTTAACACCATCTTTTACTTCAAACTCAAAGTTCTGAATTGGTGTTAAAAAAAGAGTTTTTTGTAAATTATTATTATCTAAAAATTTTTTTATAGTATTAAACTGTGAAGTTGAATTTATTCCAGCAGAAATTACATTTTCAGGCAAATCTAAAGTTTTATTTGTTAGTGATAAAAAAGTTAAATCCTTCATCTCATCTAAATAAGTTAAACTTTCATGAAATATTGGTCCAATAACAATTTTTATTCCTATTTGTTTTAATTCAAAAGCAGACTTAAGAGTTTGGTTAGCTCTTGTTGCGGTATCTTTTGGATAAATTTCAATTAAATCATTGTTAATATCTTTGATAGCTAAACTTACAGCTTTAATAATAGATGATCCCAGATTTTTATTTTCTCCAGTCATCGGAACTAACAGCCCAATTTTTATTTTTTCATTGGCACTAACTATATTTAACAAGTTTAAGAATAAGAGAGACAAAGAAATAGAAATAATTTTGATAATCTTTTTCATTTTAATGTTATTATATAATTTTTAAGCTGAATTATGATCACAAAACCACAATTTAAATCAAATGATTATAAAAATGGGCTTTATTTAGTAGCAACACCAATAGGTAATTTAAAAGATATATCATTTAGATCATTAGAGGTTCTGGAAAAATCAGATTATATACTTTGCGAGGATACACGAGTTTCTAAAAATTTATTAGAAAAATATAAAATCAAATCAAAATTGATTTCAAATCATAAATTCAATGAAAAAAAAAATGCATTACAGATAATTGAATATTTAAAATCAGGTAAATTAATTTCACTGATATCAGATGCAGGAACTCCAAGTATCTCTGATCCAGGTTTAGTATTAGTAAATGAATGTATAAAGAATAATCTTAATATATTTTCAATACCTGGACCGTCAGCAGTTACAACTGCTGTTGCAGCAAGTGGGTTTTCGGATAAGTTTTTATTTTATGGTTTTTTACCAGAAAAAAACAATCAAATTGAAGATGAATTAAAAAAATTATCAAATTTTAATCACAGTTTAGTTTTTTTTTCATCATCAAAAAAAATAAATAAACTTATACCTGCATTTAAAAAATTTTTTAGTGGAAGAAAAATAGTCTTCTGTAGAGAGCTGTCTAAATTGTATGAAGAGTATATTAGAAAGAATATTGATGAATTGGAATTATTTAATAGTGAATTAAAAGGCGAATTAACAATAGTTATTTCTGAAAAAAAAGAAGAAAAAGCTTCCCAAAAGCTAAGTGAATCAGATATTAATTTGATTAAGAAAATGGTTAACAAATTAACTACAAAAGAAATTACAGATTTAATATGTAGCAATAAAAATGTTCCCAAAAAAGTGGTTTATAATTATTGCTTAAAATTAAAAAATGAAATTTAAAATTTTAATAATTATTTTTTTATCAGTTATTTTATCTGGTTGTGTACCAGGAGTTAGCTCAACTGGTTTATTTGGTACTGGAGTATCAGTTGCAATCGATCCAAGAACTGTCGGAACACAAATAGATGACTCTATTATGCAAAAAACGATTTCAAGTAAAATACTTGCTATGGATAAAAAACATTTTTTAAAAGTTAAAACTAAAGTTTTGGATGGAAGAATATTTATTACTGGAAAAGTTGATGCACCGGAAGAAAAATTAAAAATTACTAAAATTGCTTGGGAAACAAAAGGCGCTAGATCAGTAAGAAATGATATCAAAATAAAAGAGGAATTTAATTTTAAGCAATCAGCAAAAGATTTACTTATAACGTCTCAATTAAGGACAGCTCTAATAGTAAATAAAAATATCAAAGCAACAAATTATCAAATAGATACTTATAAAAAGAAAATTTATGTGTATGGGATAGCCTCAACTGATGAAGAAAAAGAAATGGTTATCAGTGAAGCAAAAGAAATTCTTGACGTTGAGGATGTTGTAGCAAGTATTTTACTACTTGAAGATTTGAGAATTCAAAAAAATTAATCTATTTGATATTCAATAACCTCTGATGAATAAGCTGCAATCGAGGCTAAGTTAATTATTTCAGATGTTGAAGATCTAAGTGGAGCTATCTCAATTGGTAATCCAAGACCAATCAATAAGGGTCCTATAACTTTAGTATCACCTAAAGTTTTCATTAGTTTATAGGAGATGGCTGCACTGTGTTGCCCAGGCATTATCAGAATATTTGCTTTACCTACTATTTTTGCAAAAGGATACAGTTCTTCATAATCAGAATTTAGAGCAACATCAGGCTGCATATCACCATCAAATTCAAAATTAACTTGTCTATCTTTTAATATATCTACTGCTGTACGAATGTGTTTTGTCCTACTTGTCAAAGGTTGTCCAAATGTAGAGTGTGAAACAAATGCAATTTTTGGATCAATTCCAAAAAGTCTTACTACTCTAGCTGCTGAAATTGCTATTTCCGCCATTTCTTCTGATGTTGGGTATTCGTGAACGCTTGTATCTGCAATAAAAATTGTTTTTCCTTTATTAACAACCATGTTAAGTCCAAACATTATTTCACCTTTTCTAACATCTACAACTTGTTTTATTTTTTCAAGAGATGCTCCAAAACGTCTAGTATTTCCAGTAACTGCACCATCTGCATCTCCACAAGCTACCATGCTAGTAGCCCAAACTACTCTATCGTTTCTTACCATTCGATCACAATCTCGTTCTAACAAACCTTGTTCTCTTTGAAGTTTTTTGAATAGATGATTTACGTATTTTTTTCTTTTTTCTTCGTCTTTTGAATTAGTAATTTCAATATCAAAATTTTCGCTGTAACCAATATTTTTAATCTGCTCTTTAATTTTACTTTCTTTACCAACTAAAATTGGAATACCAAGTTTTGAATTTTTAAATGCTATTGCAGCTTTTAAAGTATTTTCATCTTCCCCATCTGCAAAAACAATTCTTTTTTGATTTTTTTTAATGAATGAGTTTATACCTTGCATAATTGTAACTGTTGGGTCTAATCTTTGTTTAAGTTGATCTTTATAGATTTCAAAGTTATCAATTTTTTTTCTAGCAACTCCACTTTCAATAGCAGCCTTAGCTACAGCAGCTGGAATGACACTAATTAGTCTTGGATCAAAAGTTGATGGGATTATATATTCTTTTCCATAATGAGGTCTTTCACCGCCCATAGCTGCAACAACTTCATCTGGCACATCTTCTCTAGCAAGTTTTGCTATAGCTTCAGCAGCAGCAACTTTCATTTCTTCATTAATTGTTTTCGATCTTACGTCTAGAGCACCTCTGAATATATAAGGAAATCCAATTAAATTATTTACTTGATTGGGATAATCTGATCTTCCAGTTGCAATAATTGCATCATTTCTTACTTCGTTTATTTCCTCTGGTGTAATTTCTGGATCAGGATTTGCACATGCAAATATAATTGGGTTTTTAGACATGTTTTTAACCATATCTTTTTTCAAAACACCTTTGGAAGATAATCCTAAAAATACATCAGCTCCTTTAATTGCATCACTTAAAGTTCTTAAATCTGTATTAATTGCAAATCTTGATTTCCATTGATCTATACCTTCTGCTCTTCCTTTATAAATCACACCTTTTCGATCTAGCATTATTACATTTTCAGATTTTACACCTGTGTTAATAAATAACTCTGTACATGCCTGAGCAGATGCACCAGCACCATTAACTACAACTTTTATATCTTTGATTGATTTTCCACTTATGTCGAGTGCATTCAGTAAAGCTGCTGTTGTGATAATTGCTGTTCCATGTTGATCATCATGAAATACTGGAATGTCTAATATTTCTTTAAGTTTTTGCTCTATGATAAAACAATCTGGTGCAGCTATATCCTCTAAATTTATTCCTCCAAAACTCGGAGCAAAATTTTTAATTGAATTGATAATTTCATCAGCATCTTTACAGTCTATTTCTAAATCAATCGAATCTATATCTGCAAACCTTTTAAATAGTACTGCCTTTCCTTCCATAACTGGTTTAGAGGCTAATGCACCTAAGTTGCCCAGTCCTAAAATTGCTGAACCATTACTAATTACTGCTACTAAATTTCCTTTACTCGTATAATCATAAGCTGCTTCTGGATCCTCACTTATTTTTTTAACTGGGGCAGCAACCCCTGGAGAATAAGCAAGAGCAAGGTCTCTTTTTGTAGTCATATTTTTGGAAGAGATTATTTCGATCTTGCCAGGTTTCTTATCTTTATGAAAATCTAAAGCTTCTTTATCTGTGTAATGATCAATCTTTGTTTTTTTCATTTTTATTAAACTGAATACAAACTTTATCTATTTTATATTTTTTATTATTTGGAATATTTGATCTATATATTCTGATAATAAGTATACAATTAGGGTAAAATTAAGACTAATATGATTTATGAACTTAATTAAGTCAACAGGCACATTTGGCTTTTATACCATCATTAGCAGACTGCTTGGATATATTAGAGACATATTAATTGCAATATTTCTTGGAACAGGTTTGTTGGCAGATGCTTTTTTTGTAGCATTTCGAATTCCAAATACATTTAGAAGATTATTCTCAGAAGGAACTTTCAATGCCGCCTTTGTACCTAGCTATACTTCTGAAATGAACAAAGGAAAAAAATCTGCAAACGATTTTGCAAATAATATTTTTAATCTTTTATTTTTAGGTCTCTTAATTTTAACAATAGTTGTTCAAATTTTTATGCCTGGATTTGTATCAATTATTGCCCCAGGTTTTGTAGATGATTTAGATAAAATGGATTTAGCTATCAGTTTAACAAGGATTACTTTTCCTTTTTTATTATTTATTAGTTTAGCATCTTTTTTTTCTGCAATATTAAATTCTCATAATAAATTTGCTGCAGCTTCAGCAGCACCAATTTTATTAAATTTTATTTTAATAATTGTTTTATTATTTTCTAAAGCTTTAGGAGATGAGCTTGTTTATTATTTATCATACGGTGTATCCTTAGCAGGTTTTTTACAATTAATTTTTTTATATTATTTTGTTAAAAGATTTTTTTCATTTAAATTTAATTTTAAGTTAGCAAGTGATGAAAAAGTAAAGTTTTTTTTTAGAAAACTATTACCGAGCATTTTTTCATCTGGCGTAACTCAAATTAATATTTTGGTTGGAACAATTATTGCTTCCTTTCAAGCTAGCGCAGTTTCTTATCTTTATTACGCAGACAGAATTTATCAGATCAATCTAGCGATAGCTGGTATTGCAATTGGAGTTGTGATTCTGCCACAACTTTCAAGGTTTATAGAATCTAAAAATGAAGAAAAAATTTCTCTTATTCAAAACAAAGCTTTAGAGCTGAGTTTATTTTTAAGTATACCAGCAACAGTAGCTTTGGTGATTGGTTCACAGGAAATAATTTCAGCTTTGTTTGGTTATGGTAATTTTAACAAAGAATCTGTTAATAATTCAAGTCTAGCTTTATTTTATTTTGCTTTAGGTTTACCTGCTTTTGCTTTGATAAAAGTTTTTTCAAGTTTTTTATTTGCTAATCATAATACAAAAATACCATTTTATATTTCGTTAATTTCAGTCCTTTTAAATATTTTAATAAGTATTTATTATTTTAACAAAATAGGTTTTATTATAATTCCAATCGCAACTTCAATCTCATCATGGTTTAATGCAGTAGTATTATTTATATACTTAAGAAATAATAATTTATTCTATTTTCAAAATAACTTTATTTTAAATTTCTTTAAAATAATTTTTGCATCAATATTAATGGGAATATTTTTTAATTTTCTATTAAACTTTTTTGAAAATCAACTTTTATTTTATTATAGCTTTAAATCAATTTATTTAATCTTGAGCGTATTATTTGCACTATTCTTTTACATATTTATTTGTTATTTCATCAAAGCTTTTAAAATTAGTGATATTAAATTAAACTATTAAAAATATGGGTAAAAAAATATTTTCTGGTGTTCAGCCAACAGGCAATCTTCACTTGGGTAATTATTTAGGTGCAATCAAAAACTTTGTAGACCTTAATAATGACCGTGATAATGATTGTATATTCTGTGTGGTTGATCTGCACGCAATTACAGTTAAACAAGACCCAAAAGAGCTAAAAAATAATATTCGAGAGACCGTAGCTACTTTTATAGCAAGTGGAATTGATCCTAAAAAAAGCATTATTTTTAATCAATCTGGTGTAGCAGCCCATTCAGAGGGAGCTTGGATTTTGAGCTGTGTTGCCCGAATGGGTTGGTTAAATAGAATGACGCAATTCAAGGAAAAAGCAGGTAAAGATAAAGAAAAAGCAAGTGTTGGACTTTATTCATATCCTGTTTTAATGGCAGCTGATATTCTTTTGTACGACGCGACTCATGTCCCTGTTGGTGATGATCAGAAACAACATCTTGAACTATGTAGAGATATTGCTCAAAAGTTTAATAATGATTTTGATAAAGATAATTTTTTGCAAGTACCAGAACCTTTAATTCAAAAAGAATTTTCTAGAATTATGAGTTTAAAAGATGGATCAAAAAAGATGAGTAAATCTGAATTATCCGATTTAAGTAGAATTAATTTAACAGATGACAAAGATGCAATAGTAAATAAAATAAAAAAAGCAAAAACTGATCCGTTACCAATGCCGAGTAATGTTGAAGAATTAAATGAGAGGTTAGAAGCAAGAAACCTTCTTGGAATATATTCTAGCTTAAATAATTCAACTTTACAAAATACAGTCGAAAATTTTTCAGGTAAAAATTTTTCTGAATTTAAAAATCAACTTTCTGATTTATTGGTTAAAAAGATTGAACCTATATCTTTAGAAATAAAAAAACTTTTAAATGATCAACCTTATTTAGATAAAATCCTTCTAGAAGGAGTTGAAAAAGCAAACTCAATTGCATCAAAAAAGATAGATAGAATTAAAGAAATACTAGGATTTTAACATAATTTAAATATCAAGTTTAAATTTTAGAAATAAGCTCTATATATACTTACAACATGTTCGTACAAACTGAAATAACGCCAAATCCTAATTCTTTGAAATTTCTTCCTGGGAAGAAAGTATCAAATAGTGGTCCTTATGAAATCACAAATAAAGATCAAATAAATAATGATTTGGTTAGAAATATTTTATCAGTCAATGGGGTTGAGGGTATTTTTTTAGGACAGGATTTTATTTCAGTAAATAAAAATGACCAAATTAAATGGGACGAAATTAAACATATTGTTATTTCACTAATAAACGACTTTTATTTAGATGGCAAAGAATACGTCATTGACGAAAATGAGGAAGAAAAAAATAACAATCTAAGTGAAATTGAGGAAAAAATTGTAAAAATTTTAGATCAAAAGATTAGACCTGCAGTTGCAAGAGATGGTGGTGATATAAAATTTAAAGAATTTAAAGACGGAATAGTAAAAGTGCAACTACAAGGAAGTTGTTCAGGCTGTCCAAGCTCGACAATGACTTTAAAGCAGGGAGTACAAAATCTTCTCTGTCACTATCTTCCAGAGGTAAAAGAAGTTGTTGCGATATAATAATTTATGAAAAAAAATTTAATCAAATTTCAATTTAGTAAAAATAAAAGCATTAATTCTATTTCTAGATTTATGCTAAGTGGAATTTTTTTAATCTCATTTTTTTATGTAACTCCAATGTTTATTAACTTTGCTGAAAAAAACTTTAATCATAAGGAATTTACAAATAATTCTAAAAATCTTTTATTAAAAAAACTTAATACAAATGGTTTAATTGAAGAAGATATCTCAGGTGAAGTAGATGAGATGGATTTACTTTATGATATTTTAGAGGAAAATAATTCAGAGATTAATTTAGTCAGGTATACAACCTCAGAAATCAATTCATTATTTAAAGAGGTAAACTATAACTTAAAAGATGTGAGAGAAAATAAACTCGTAAAGCCTATAGATATAGGACTTCTTCCAAACGAAATAAATGACATCTCTAGTTCAAAGAAAAAAAAGGATATGTTTATTAAAATAATCCTCCCATTGATCGTTAAAGAAAACACTAAAATTAGAATAGATAGAAAAAGACTCTTTACGATTTTAAATAAAAGTAGCAATACTGATATCGAAAAAAAATGGCTTGAGAAAAAATTTAAACAATATGGTGTTAGGCAAAATGATTTTCCATCATTAAAGGTAAGGATGGATGAAATTCCAACTTCGTTAGTAATTGCACAAGCAGCAAAAGAAACAGGTTGGGGAACTTCAAGATTTGCAAGAAAAGGAAATGCTTTATTTGGTCAATGGACGTGGTCTGGCGAAGGTTTAAAACCTAAAGAAGCTGAGAAAGGTGAGACTCATAAAGTCATGAAATTTAATAGTTTACAACTATCTGTGAGAGCATATTTAAGAAATTTAAATACTCATAAATCTTACATAAATTTAAGAAAAGCTAGGAGTGAGTTGAGAAGTAATGATAAACCACTTGATAGTATAATTTTATCTAAACATTTAGATAAATATGCTGAAACAGGAAGTCAGTACATTGAAGTTCTCCAAAAAATAATAAATCAAAATAAATTGAAAGATTTTGATGAGGCAAGATTATTGCCATCTAGTAAGGATTTAGAAAGCTTAATTTAATTTTTTTTGATTGGAAATTGAACTCCAAACCATCTCCATTTTCCATTATCATTTAATGAACAGTTTATTCTGCCTCTTCTAGGTTTAAAAGGTTCTCTAAATTCAATAGTTAAGATTTGATTAGATAAATTAGTTTTAGATTTATCCCACTGGTCTCCTTCGTTGGAATAACATGTAATATTGCTTAAATTTTTTTGTTCTTTAAAAAATTCAACTTTAAAATTTGGTGGATTGTCATTTATTGTAAGTTGTTTTTCACTTGGAGATAAACTTTTATATTCTAAAGGATAATAATTAATTATAGATTTAAATCTTTTAAGCTCTCCATATTTTTCATTTATCGGAAATCTTGGCAGTTCAAATTTATTTTTGTTAAGATCAATAACCCCCGAATGTTGACCAAATGCATATTCAAAGTTTTGAGAAATATAATCTCTCATAAATTTAGAATATTCACCAAATGGATAAGAGAATAGACTAGGAATATAATTAAGTTCTTGTTTAAAAATCTTGTTTGCAGTTTCTATATCTAAAATGAAATTTTCTTCAGTTTCTTCTATTAGGTATTCGTGGCTATGTGAATGATGTCCAATTAAAGAAAAATCCACTGCATCAATTTCTCTAATTTGATCCCAGGTCATATAACCTTTGTTCCCAACTGGTTCTGTTGAAACAAAAAGTATAAATGGAATTTTGTTATCCCTTAAATATGGCCAAGCTTCATTGTAAAATGATTCAAATGCATCATCAATTGTTATCAAAACTTCTTTTTCTGATTTTGAAGTTTTAAATTTTGAATCAAATTCATTAGGATTAAGAAAATTATATTTAGAATTTTTAACAGTTTCTAAGTGCTTCTTAAATACCTCCATATTAATATTAGTTGACGGGTATTTATGTTCATTAAAACGATGATACATTATTGATAAAATCCCATTATCTTCTGAATAAAATTTGATATTATTTTCATCTGATTTAGAACTAAAACTAAAAAACAAAGATAAAATGAATAAACTTATAATTGATGTAGCTGGAGATAAAATTTTTTTAATGATCATAGCTAATGATCATATTTACAATATTACTCATGAGAATACTAAAATAAATTATGAAAAATTAACTTTGAAAATAAAAGAATTTTTAGAATTAAATAAATTTGAATTGAAGGATATTAATAAAATATACATTAACAGAGGCCCAGGAAGTTTTGCAGGGATTAGAAATTCTATCTCTGTTGTAAAAGCTCTTAAATTAGCAAAAAATATTGATTATTATTGCTATAGTTTAAAAGATTTTAAAGGTGAAAAAGATGTAAAATATGAAAATGTCCCTTATTTGTGCGATAAATTTAAAATTAAAAAAAATTTGATTAACCCTATTTATATAAGTTAAAATTAAATTATGTCCGAAACAATTGAACAAAAATGTTTAGCAAAAGGTGTGAAATTGACAGACCAGAGAAAAATAATTGCTCAGGTCATGTCCGAGTCCACTGATCATCCTGATGTTGACGAACTTTACAATAGAGTTTCAAAGATAGATAATAAAATAAGTATTGCTACTGTCTACAGAACAGTAAAATTATTTGAAGAATCTGGAATACTTACTAAGCATGAGTTTAAAGGTGGAAAAGCTAGGTACGAGGAGCTCAATGAAGGACATCATGACCATTTAATAGATGTGAAGTCAGGTGAAATAATAGAATTTGTTGATGAAGAAATCGAAAAACTTCAAAAAAAGGTAGCAGATAAATATGGTTACACTTTAGTTGATCATAAGCTTGAACTTTATGGGATAAAAAAAAAATCCTAAATTAAAATGCAAAAAATTTTCATTAAAACATTTGGTTGTCAAATGAACGAATATGATTCAAATAGAATTTTCGATTCAGTAAAGAAAATTGGTTATCAAAAAAGTGAAAACCTAGAAGAAGCTGACTGTTATTTGTTGAACACTTGTCACATCAGAGATAAAGCAAAAGAAAAAGTTTATTCTGAAATAGGAAGAGTTAAAAAAAGCTTTAGAGCTAAAAAAAAACCATTAGTAATAATTGCAGGGTGTGTTGCTCAAGCAGAAAACCAAGAGATGCTTAAACGTGAACCTTATATAGATTTAGTAATTGGCCCTCAAGCTTATCACAAGATTAACGAAACGATTCTGGATCATATTGAAAAAAGAAAAAAAATTGAACAAACAGATTTTGATGCTGTTTCAAAATTTAAATATTTTAGTAAAATAAAGAATGAGGCAGGTAAGATTTCATCTTTTTTAACTATTCAAGAAGGATGTGATAAGTTTTGTCATTTTTGTGTGGTTCCATATACTCGTGGACCAGAATATTCTAGACCATTCAATCAAATAATTGAGGAGGCAAATTATTTGTCAGATCATGGAGCAAAAGAAATCATACTTTTGGGACAAAATGTAAATGCTTACAATGATAATAGTAAAAGACTATCTGATTTAGTTTTAGAAATTGAAAAGATTAAAGACGTAAAAAGAATTAGATACACAACTTCGCATCCAAAAGATATGACTGATGATTTAATTGAAGTATATAAAGTCTCTAAAAAATTAATGCCTTTAGTTCATCTTCCAGTTCAGAGTGGATCCGATAGGATTTTAAAGTTGATGAATAGAAAACATAAAATAGATCATTATTTAAAAGTTTATGACGAATTGAAAAAAATTAATCAATCAATTGAATTTTCAAGTGATTTTATTATTGGTTATCCTGGTGAAACTGAAGAAGATTTTCAAAGTACAGTCGATTTAATTAAAAAAGTTAATTTTATAAATTCTTACTCATTTATATTTAGTCCAAGGCCTGGGACAAAGGCAGAAGCTTTAGATTTAATTGATAAAAAAATTTCAATGGAAAGGTTAGAATTTATTCAAAATTTATTATCTGAAAATCAAACCCAAATGAACAAAAAATTAGAAAATAGAACAATTGATGTGTTGGTTGAAAATTTAACTGAAGATAAATCCAAAGCTTTTGGCAGAACTGAATATATGACATCAGTAATTTTTAATGGTAAAAGAGAACATATTGGAAAAATTGTGAAAGTAAAAATTACAAATAGTAATAGAACTACATTGTTTGGAGAATTGTTAAGCAACCCAGATCAAAAGGTGGCATAATCTTTGAATAATACAATTAAAAAAAAAATCGATACCACTCTAAAATTTGTTTACTCAGATAACAATTCATTAAGTGTAATATTTCACAACAACGAATTACTCATGGGCGTTGCCGGAGAATTTAATAAAAATTTAAAAGAATTAGAAAAGATGACTAACTCTAGTTTGTATTCTAGGGGAAATTCAATAATGATAAAATCAGATCCACAAAAAAATGAATTAATAAAAAATGCAATTCAATTTTTAACTAATCAATTTATAAATAATGGTTCAATCGAAAATAAAGATCTTATATCATCAGTTGATCAATTTATGATTAAAGAGAAAGTTAAAAATAATAATGTAACTGACATTATAAAAACACCAAAAAAATCAATTATTCCCAGATCCGAAAAACAAAAAAGCTATGTCAGAGCTTTAAGACAAAGTGATATTGTAATCTCAGCAGGTCCAGCTGGAACAGGAAAAACCTTTTTAGCTGTAGCAGTTGGTTTGACTATGTTGTTAGAAAAAAAAATAGAAAGAATTATTCTATCTAGACCTGCTGTTGAAGCAGGAGAGAGACTTGGCTTTTTACCTGGAGATATGAAAGAAAAAGTAGATCCTTATTTAAGACCTTTATATGACTCTTTATATGATTTATTTGATTTTGAAAAAATACAAAGAATGATCGAAATTGGTGATATTGAAATCGCTCCTTTGGCATTTATGAGAGGTAGAACACTAAAAAACTCTTTTGCTATATTAGATGAAGCGCAAAATGCAACAGATACACAAATAAAAATGTTTTTAACAAGGATCGGTGAAAATTCAAAAATTGTAGTCAATGGAGATCCTACTCAGATAGATCTACCTAACAAAAGTATGTCAGGATTAGTTAGATCAAAAGAATTATTGGGGCATCTAAATGAAATTTCAGTTGTAGACTTTGATCATTCAGATGTAGTAAGACATCCACTGGTTTCTAAAATTGTAAAAGCCTACTCTAAAAATGATTAATTTAAACGTCTTCTCAGAAGAGAAGGCTTGGTCTAAAAAACTTAAAAAAAAAGATTTTTTTTTCAAAAGTATTTGTGATGCTTTTCCAAAAAAATATAAATTTTTAAATAAAAAAATAAGTTTATCTTTACTTCTTTCAAACAATAAAAAAATTAAAGTTTTAAATAAAAAATTTAGAAATAAAAATAAATCTACTGATATTTTATCTTTCCCAACTAGCAAAATATTAAAAATATCAAAGCAAACTTATTTAGGAGATATAATTATTAGTTTTAATTTTATGAATAAACCAAAATCACAATCAGATAAACAATTTAAAGAAAAAATAATTAAAACGTTTATTCATGGTTTCTTGCACTTGTTAGGATTTGATCATGTAAAAAATAAAGATTATTTAAAAATGTTAAAAGAAGAAGAAAAAATATTTAAATCAGTTATTTCAAAAACTAAGTAAATTGAAAAAAAATTTATATATTGATATAGTTTATTTATTGTTTCTTGGAGCGGTAACTTCATTAAGTTTACCACCTTTCAATTTGTTAATAATTAATTTTCTATCCTTTAGCTTATTCTTTATTTTTTTGATTAAAAAAAAAGAGAGCAAACATAAATTATTTTTTTTCTATGGCTGGTTATTTGGATTTGGATATTTTCTAACAAATATATATTGGATCTCTATTTCACTAACATTTGATGAAAATTTTAAATTTTTAATTCCATTCACTCTAATTTTAGTTCCTTCTTTTATTGCGTTATTTTACGGTTTTGTTTGTTATTTGTTTATTTTCTTTAAACCAAATAAAACTTTGAGTTCAATTTTACTATTTTCTGTAATCTTTGGTTTTCTAGAATTTATCAGAGGTTCAGTTTTATCAGGTTTCCCTTGGAACTTAATTGCATATAGTTTTTCAAATCATATACAAATTCTAAGCATAACATCTTTAATAGGCACATATTCTTTCAACTTAATTTGTATAACTTTATTTCTAAGTCCTGCACTCTTCATTTTACGGAATGACAAAAAAGATTTAATTTTTTGCTTAATTTTACCATTAATATTTTTATTATTTTATTTCTTTGGATATTCAAATAAGCAGGATTTTTACAATAGTGATGTTGAAAAACTTGAATATAAAATAAGATTAGTTGGCACCGATATTTCTTTAGATAGGTTTTATTCAGGAGAGGGGCCTGTATCAACTATAGAAGATCTTATAAATATTAGTTCACCAAATAAGAAAGAAAAAACAATTTTCATTTGGCCAGAGGGCATATTGCCTGGAATTTCTCAGGATCAAATTCAAAGTTATGATTATTTATTTAATGAAAGTTTTAACGAAAATCACTTACTTATTTTAGGCATCAACAACAAATCAAAAGTTAATGATCAAGTTAAGTATTACAATTCTTTATCGGTTTATGACCATAATCTTAATTTATTAAATTATTATAATAAAATAAATCTTGTACCGTTTGGCGAATTTTTACCCATGGAAAATTTATTAAAAAAAGTAGGTCTCAAATCTTTAACTAACAATTATCAATCTTACTCAAAAGGTCAAAAAAGAGAAATTATAGATTTAAATCAAAAAAATTTTTCTATAAAATTTTTACCATTAATTTGTTATGAGATAATTTATTCTGGAAAATTATATAAAAATCATGACTTTGACATAATAGTAAATATTTCAGAGGATGGATGGTTTGGTCAATCAATAGGACCAGAGCAACACTTTATTCACAGTATATTTCGAGCTATCGAAAGTGGAAAATATGTAATTAGATCAGCTAATAACGGAATAGCTGCGATAGTAAATCCTCTCGGTATCGTTGAAGAAAAAATTAACTTTAATGAAGTTGGATATATTGATTTTACCAAAATGAGAAAAATTCAACCAACATTCTTTTCTAAATATGGGAATAAAATTTTTGGTTTAATAATTTTATTGTATATTTTTTTAATATTTTCATTTAATAGAATTAAAAATGAGTAATTTAAAAAACTTCCTATTTACAAGCGAGTCAGTTTCAGAGGGACATCCAGATAAAGTATCAGATAGAATTTCTGATATGGTTGTTGATAGTTACATTTCTGGAGATCCTTATTCAAGAGTTGCTTGTGAAACTTTAACGACAACAAACAAAGTTGTACTTGCAGGTGAAGTAAGGGGACCTGAGATTAAAAAAGATGATTTAATCGAAAAAGTAAGGAATTGCATAAAAGATATTGGATATGATCAGGAAGGATTTACCTGGAAAGAAGCAACAAAAATAGAAAGTCATTTGCATTCTCAATCTGCTGATATTGCAATGGGTGTGGACTCATCTGGAAACAAAGATGAAGGTGCTGGAGATCAAGGTATAATGTTTGGTTATGCATGTAATGAAACAGATGTATTTATGCCTGCACCAATTCATTATTCGCATAAAATTTTAAGACTTATGGCTGAGGACAGAAAATCTGGTAAATTAAAAAATATCGAACCAGATTCAAAAAGCCAAGTTACATTCGAATATGTTGAAGGTAAACCGACTAAAGTAAAATCTGTTGTCATATCATCTCAACATTCTTCTGATGTTAATCAAGCTCAGGTAAGAGAATTATTAAGACCGTATATGTTAAAATCAATTCCAGAAAAATTTCTTAAAGATTTTAATGAGGAAGAGTTTTATGTAAACCCCACTGGTAATTTTGTAATAGGTGGTCCAGATGGTGATTGTGGTTTAACAGGAAGAAAAATTATTGTGGATACCTATGGTGGAGCAGCACCCCATGGAGGAGGAGCATTTTCAGGTAAGGATCCTACAAAAGTAGATAGATCTGCTGCTTATGCGGCAAGATATATTGCTAAAAATGTTGTTGCTTCAAAAATAGCAGATAAATGTTTGATACAGTTAGCTTATGCAATCGGAGTTTCAAAACCTTTATCAATTTATATTGATTTATTTGATAATGATTTAGATAAAAACAAATTTGTTGTTGAAAAGATTAATGAAAATTTTGATCTCAGTCCTAGAGGAATTAGAGAGATGTTAAACCTTAATAGACCTATATATGAAAAAACAGCAGCCTATGGCCACTTTGGTAGAACTCCAGGAGATGATGGATCATTTTCATGGGAAAAAACTGATAAAATCAACGTTTTTTCTAAATAGTTTCAGTTGAATTAAAAAAAAACTTTACTATATTGCCCTTACATTGTTGAATTATCAAAATGGGCTCTGGCCCATTTTTTTTTGGAGCAGATAAAAAATGTTAAATAAAAGAGCTGATAAATTAGAATTATTAAGAATTGCTGAAGCAGTAGCTTTGGAAAAATCGATAGATAAAGAACTTATAATTAGTTCTATGGAAACAGGAATAGCTAAAGCAGCTAAATCTAAGTTTGGTCAAGAAAATGAAATTAAAGTTTCAATCAATAGAGATAATGGGGACATAGAATTGTTCAGAAAACTTGTTATTTCTGAAAATCCTGAAAATGCAAATACAGAAATAAAATTAGAAGATGCGATAAGTCTTAATGAAAATAATAAAGATAAATCAATCGGTGATGAGGTTCTTCAGCCATTACCATCTTTTGATTTTGGTAGAATAGCTGCTCAAACTGCAAAACAGGTAATAAGCTTTAATGTTAGAGAAGCAGAGAGAGAAAGACAATTTAATGACTTTATTGATAAAAAAGATACAATTTTAAGTGGTATTGTTAAGAGATTAGAATTTGGAAGCGTTATTGTTGATCTAGGTAGAACAGAAGCAATCATTCAAAAAAATGAGTTAATTCCTAGAGAAAATATTAAAGCTGGTGATAGAGTAAAAGCTTATTGTTATGACGTAAGAAGAGAGCCAAGAGGTCAACAAATCTTCTTGTCTAGAGCTCATCCAAAATTTATGGAGAAACTTTTTGTTCAAGAAGTACCAGAAATATATGATGGATTAATCGAAATTAAATCTTCTTCAAGAGATCCTGGAAGTAGAGCAAAGATTTGTGTTAAAGCAGTTGATACATCATTAGATCCAGTTGGAGCTTGTGTTGGTATGAGAGGTTCTAGAGTTCAGGCAGTTGTAAATGAACTTCAAGGAGAAAAAATTGATATTGTGAATTGGTCAGAGGATGCTGCAATATTAGTATCAAATGCTTTGTCGCCTGCAGAAGTTCAAAGAGTTAATGTTGATGCAGAAAGAAAAAAACTTGATGTAATTTTAACTGAAGAAAATTTGAGTAAAGCGATTGGTCGAAGGGGTCAAAATGTAAGGTTGGCGACTAAATTGTTAAATTATGAAATTAATATTATGACTGATGCAGAAGACTCCGAGAGAAGACAATTAGAATTTAAAGAAAAGACTGATAACTTTGTTAAAAACTTAGAATTAGATGAAACTTTAGGTCAGTTATTAGTTGCCGAAGGTTTTTCAACAATAGACGATATTAAAGATAGCTTACCAGAAAACTTAACTAAAATAGAAGGAATTGAGGAAGAAACAGCTATTGCGTTAATTGATAGAGCAAAAGAGTTTCACCAAAAAGATCAAGAAGATATATCGGAAAGAATTAAAGAGCTTGGTCTGCAAGATGCTCTTATCAACCTTAAAGGTCTAACTCCAGGAATGTTAGTTACATTGGGTGAACAAAAAATATTAACATTAGAAGATTTTGCAGATCTGGCATCTGATGAACTTACTGGTGGCTACGATATAGTTAAAGGAGAGAGAGTTAAAATTCAGGGTTATCTAGAGGATTTTGCTTTATCTAAAGAAGAGGCAGATGAATTAATTATGTCTGCTAGAAATATAATTTACAAAGATTGAGAGATGAGCAATGGAGAAAAAAACAAAATTAACAATATCCGGCTCTGCAAAGAAATCTATAAGAAATATTGAGATAGCTAAAACTCAAGGAAAAAATTCTAGAGTAATTGAAAAACAAGGTGGAAAATTCACTAATAGAGGTGGATCGTTTAGACCTGGTGTAGGAAAACCAAAATCTACCACTTCATTTAATAGAGGTGCACCATCAAAACCGTCTTTTGCACCGAAATCTCCTCCAATTACAAGCGATTTTGAAAGAAGAAAACTGGCAGAGCAAAGAGCCACCAAAAGACTTAAGGGAGATAGTGAAAAAGATAAAAAAACATTAAAAGCTGGAACAAAAAAAAGAGAATTAAAATTAACTGTTTCAAGAGCATTAAGTGACGAAATAGAAGCAAGAGAAAGAAGTTTAGCATCAGTTAAAAGAGCTCGACAAAAAGAGATGAAAAACTCTTCCAAAGAAGAGGCACAAGAAAATTCAAAACCAGTAAAAAGAGACATCAATATTCCAGAAGCAATAACTGTTAGAGAGTTAGCAAATAGAATGGCGGAACAGTCTAGCAATGTAATTAAATATTTATTTGGAATGGGTGTGACTGTAACAATTAATCAAACTTTAGCTGCTGATACAGCTGAATTTTTAGTTAAGGAATTTGGACATAATCCAATAAGAGAGGAAAAAGCAGAGGAAATTATTCAAAAAATAAAAGCTACTAGAGTAGAAAATTTAAAAAATAGACCACCTATTGTTACTGTTATGGGCCATGTTGATCATGGTAAGACTTCTGTTTTAGATGTTTTAAGAAGCGCTAATGTTGTTTCAGGAGAGTTTGGTGGAATTACTCAACATATCGGAGCATACCAAATTGAAAGTCAAAATAATAAATTAACTTTTATAGATACCCCAGGTCACGCAGCTTTTACAGAAATGAGAGCTAGAGGCTCTAAATTAACAGATGTAGTTGTTTTGGTTGTTGCAGCTGATGATGGAGTGAAGCCACAAACAGTCGAGTCTATAAAACATGCAAAAGCCGCGAATGTTCCAATAGTAGTTGCAATAAATAAGTGTGACCTTCCAGAAGCTGATCCGCAGAAAATTAAAAACCAACTACTTGAACATGAGTTAATAGCAGAAGATTTATCTGGTGACACTTTAATGGTTGAGGTTTCTACAAAAACAAAACAAAACTTAGATAAGTTAGTTGAGTCTATAATTTTACAAGCTGAAATATTAGATCTTAAAACAGATTATGAATCTAAAGCTACAGGTATAGTATTAGAGTCAAAAATAGATGTTGGAAGAGGACCGGTTGCAAATATTATTGTAACGACAGGTACTCTTAAAAAAGGTGATTTTTTTGTAAGCGGTTTAAAATGGGGAAAGGTTAGAGCAATTATTAATGATAAAGGTCAAAATATTAGCGAGGCTCCACCTTCAACTCCCATAGAAGTTTTGGGTATAAATGGTGCTGCTAAAGCTGGAGATGATTTTATTGTTTTAGATACTGAAAAAGAGGCTAAAACTCTGAGTGAAAATAGAGCTCAAGAGAGCAAAGATGGAAAAAACCCATTAACGTTTGCGACACAAGATTCTGCTTTCTCAGATAAATCTTCAGAGGAATTAAATTTAATTATTAAATCTGATGTACAAGGATCATCTGAGGCTATCAAAAATGCAATTGCTCAAATTAAACATGAAGAAGTAAAACCAAAAATAATATTAGCAGATATAGGAATGGTAACCGAAACTGATGTTACATTAGCCAAAGCATCTAATGCTGTTCTCATAGCCTTCAATGTAAAACCGAGTAAAGAGGCTAAAAAACTTGCTGAAAATGAAAAAATAAAAATCTCTACTTATAATATCATTTATGAGGTGTTGGATTATGTTAAGCAAAAAATGTCTGGATTATTATCTCCTGATGTTCAAGAAACAATTACTGGAACAGCACAAATTCTTGAGATATTCAAAGTTTCAGGTGCTGGAAAAGTTGCAGGCTCAAAAATTACAGAAGGTGAAATAAATAGTAATTCTGATGTAAGAATTATTAGAGACGGCGCAATAATTTATACAGGAAAAGTTTCAACAATTTTCAGAGAAAAAAACCAAGTAAAACAGGTTAGTGATGGTCAAGAATGTGGAATTACTGTTAAAGATTATATGGATTTCCAAAAAAACGACACAATAGAGGCATTTAGTGTTACATCTACAGAGAGATCGATTTAATGGCTGATAGAATAGGAAAACCAGTATCACAAAGACAGCTTAGAGTTGGAGAGATGATTAAGCAGTCTTTAAGCATGATTTTTATAAGAAATGAGGCTAAGGTGCCAAATTTAGAAACAAACACTATAACAGTTACTGAGGTTAGAATGAGTCCTGATTTGAAAATTGCTAAAGCTTATGTTCTTCCATTAGGAGGAAAAGATGCTGAGGAAACAATTAATGTTTTGAAGGAATACTCATTTTTAATAAGAAAAATTTTATCACAAAAAGTGGTTATGAAATTTTTACCAAAATTACTTTTTAGAAAAGATGAGTCTTTTGAGTATGCGGAAAAAATAGAAAACTTAATAAAACAAACAAATAAATAGGAAGAAAGAGGCATGAATAAAAAGGCACAAGAATTAGCAATGCATGATAAAGATACTGGATCTTCAGAAATCCAAATCGCTTTGCTAACAGAGAAAATTGAAACTCTCTCTAAGCATATTAAGCAATTCAAGAAGGATAAACATTCATCTGTAGGATTGTTGAGAGCGGTAAATAGAAGAAAGAAATTGTTAGAATACCTAAAGAAAAACAAAATGGATTCTTACAAAAATGTACTGTCGAAATTGAATTTAAGAAAATAATAGAAGTCAAGATAGATAGAACGGAATGGAACGAAACGAACGAAACGAAATGGAAATGAAATGTTTAAAGTATATAAGAAGGAAATTGAAGTAGCGGGAAAGAAGATAAGTTTAGAAACAGGTAAAGTAGCAAGACAGGCAGACGGTGCAATAATCGCAACATGTGGAGAGACAGTCGTACTAGCAACCGTAGTGGGGGCAAAAAAAGTAAATCCTGATATGGATTACTTTCCATTATCTGTAAATTACCAAGAGAAATATTATGCAGCTGGAAAAATTCCAGGTGGTTATTTTAAAAGAGAAGCAAGACCAACTGAGAGCGAAACATTAATCTCCAGATTAATTGATAGACCAATCAGACCTTTGTTTCCTGATGAATTTAAAAATGAAGTACAGTTATTACCAACTGTAATTTCATATGACAAAGAAAACGAACCAGATATTTTATCAATCACTGCATCATCAGCAGCATTGGCTATATCAGGAATGCCATTTATGGGTCCTGTTGGAGCTTCGAGAGTTGGATTTATAGATGGAAAATATGTTTTAAACCCTTCTAAAGCAGAGCTAGAAAAATCGAAATTAGATTTAGTTGTAGCAGGTACGAAAGATGCTGTGCTTATGGTTGAATCAGAAGCAAGTGGTTTAACAGAAGAAGAAATGTTAAATGCAGTTAAATTTGGTCACGAAGGCTTTGTTCCAGTAATTGAAATGATAGAGGAACTTGCAAAAGAATGTAGAAAACCTGAGTGGACAGTTGAGAAAAAAGATTTATCTAAAGTTAAGAAAAAACTTGAGGAAAATTTTACAGAAGATCTTAAAAAAGCTTTTGCTACAAGAGATAAACAAGATAGATCAAATCAAATTTCCGAGATTACTGATAAAGCTAAAAAACTTTATGAGGAAGATGAAAACTACACAGATCTTGATGTTAACAGTCAGTTAAAAAGCCTAGAAAAATCAATTGTTAGAACTGATATTCTAAAAAATAAAAATAGAATTGATGGAAGAGGTTTATCTGATGTAAGACCTATCGAGTGTGAAGTGGGTATTTTACCTAGAGCTCATGGTTCTGCATTATTTACTAGAGGAGAAACCCAAGCAATTGTTGTAGCAACTTTAGGAACTTCTGATGACGAACAAAGAATTGAAAGCTTAGATGGGCTTCAGAGAGAACGATTTATGCTTCACTATAATTTTCCTCCTTTTTCTGTTGGTGAAACTGGAAGAATTGGAACTGGTAGAAGAGAAATCGGACATGGTAAATTAGCTTGGAGAGCGATTAACTCTTCATTACCAACTAAAGAGGCATTTCCATATACTTTTAGAGTAGTTTCAGAAATAACTGAGTCTAATGGTTCTTCTTCAATGGCTACTGTTTGCGGAACTTCTCTAGCGTTAATGGATGCTGGAGTGCCAATTAAAGAGCCAGTTGCAGGTATTGCAATGGGTTTAATTAAGGAAGGTGATGATTTTAGTGTCTTGTCAGATATTTTAGGTGATGAAGATCACCTAGGTGATATGGACTTTAAAGTTGCTGGAACCAAAGATGGTATTACCTCTCTTCAAATGGATATCAAAATTACAGGTATTACATTTGAAATCATGGAGCAAGCATTAAGCCAAGCTAAAGATGGAAGAGTTCATATCTTAGGAGAAATGAATAAAGCATTATCAGCTTCAAGATCTGATGTTGGAAAACATACTCCAAAAATGGAACAAGTTAATGTCGATAAAAAAGACATTGCCGCTGTAATTGGAAAAGGTGGTGCAACAATCAGAGAAATAGTTGAAAAATCAGGTGCGAAAGTAGATGTAAATGATGAAGGTGTAGTAACAGTTGCTGCTCCAGATGAAGAGTCTAGAAACATCGCAATGCAGATGATTAAAGACATAACTGCAAAAGCTGAACTGAATAAAATTTATTCAGGTAAAGTAATGAAGATTATGGAATTTGGCGCATTTGTTAATTTCTTAGGAAAACAAGATGGGCTTGTTCATATCTCAGAACTTGCAGATAAAAGAGTTGCTAAAGTAACCGATGTTGTCAAAGAAGGCGATGAGGTAAAAGTTAAAGTGATTGGCTTTGATAGAGGTAAAGTTAAACTTTCTATGAAACAAGCTACTGAATAATTAATAGCTTAATTTTAAATTTTAAACCCCCTGAATGAGAGTTCTGGGGGTTTTTTTTAACTAAAATTAACTAAATTTAGCTGATATTCTTTGGGTCAGGCATTCCAACTTTGTTATATCCTGCATCTACATAGTGAATTTCACCAGTAACTCCGTTTGCAAGATCACTTAATAGATATAATGCTGAATTTCCAACATCATGGATATCTACGTTTCTTTTTAGAAAAGAATGGTCTTCATTCCATTTATATAGGAATTTTGCATCTCCAATCGCAGAAGCTGCTAATGTTTTAATAGGGCCTGCACTTATTGCATTTACTCTCATGCCCTTGGCACCCAAATCTCGAGCTAGATACTTAACACTAGCTTCTAAAGCTGATTTACAAACACCCATTACGTTATAATTTGGAATTGCTTTAGTAGACTCGTAAGTTAAAGTTAATAAACTTCCGCCTTGTTTCATTACCTTTGAGGCTTCTTTTGCTACTTCGGTAAATGAAAAGCATGAGATTAACATACTTCTTAAAAAGTTTTCTCTAGTGGTATTTAAATATTCACCTGATAACTCTGATTTATCAGAGAAAGCAACTGCATGAACTACAAAGTCAATTTCACCCCATTGGGATTTGATATCTTCAAATAATTTTACAACCTCTTCTTTTTTTTCAACATCACAACTAAATGTAACGTTTGAATTTAATTTTTCTGCTAAAGGAACAACTCTTTTTTTCAAAGCATCACCTAAATATGTAAATGCTAGTTCTGCCCCTGCTTCAGCAAGTTTTTGAGATATACCCCAGGCAATAGATCTTTCATTTGCAACACCCATGATTAATCCCTTTTTACCTTTCATTAAACTCATAAATTAAACCTTTTCAAAAATTAAAGCTGCATTAGTTCCACCAAAACCAAAGCTATTTGACATTACTGTATTTAAAGTTACTCCCGTTTCAGTTTTTGAAATTATAGGAAATTTCTTAGCTTCTTCATCCATCTCACTTATGTTTGCAGAGCCAGCTATGAAATTATTCTTCATCATTATCAAACAGTAAATTGCTTCATGAACTGAAGCCGCACCAAGTGGATGTCCTGATAAAGATTTTGTCGAACTAATCTTTGGGATATTTTCTCCAAAAGTATTTTTAACTGCATTTAGCTCCGTGATATCTCCAACTGGAGTAGAAGTTCCATGAGTATTGATATAATCAATTTTATTTTTAGCAGTAGACATTGCCATTTGCATACATCTGACAGCACCTTCTCCTGATGGAGCTACCATATCGTATCCATCCGAAGTTGCTCCATAACCAGTTAATTCTGCGTATATTTTAGCACCTCTTGCTTTAGCGTGTTCATATTCCTCTAGCACTAACACACCTGCACCACCTGCAATTACAAAACCATCTCTTGTTTTGTCATATGCTCTTGATGCTGTTTCGGGTGCATCATTATATTTTGATGATAAAGCAGTCATCGCATCAAACATTGCCGTCATTGCCCAATGAACTTCTTCACTTCCACCTGCAAAAATAACATCTTGTTTTCCCATTTGAATTAATTCCATTGAATTACCAATACAGTGGCCACTTGTTGCGCAAGCAGAACTCATTGTGTAGTTGGTTCCTTTAATTTTAAATGGAACAGCAAGTGTTGCAGAAGCTGTACTTGCCATTGTTCTTGGAACAATGAACGGTCCCATTAATTTTGGAGTTTTAGCCCTTGTTTTATCCGCAGCCAAAATAACATTTTCTATTGATGGACCACCAGAACCCATCACGATTCCAGTTTTAAAATTGCTAACTTCAGTTTCTTCTAATCCCGAATCCTCAATGGCTTCTTTCATTGCAATATAATTATAAGCTGAACCTGAACCCATAAATCTAATTGTTTTTCGATCGATATGATCTTCTAATTTTATATTTGGTTTGCCATGAACATGACTTTTTAGATTATGTTCTTTATATTCCTCAGCATAAGAAATTCCTGATTTTGAATTAATTAATGATTGATGAACTTCCTCTTGGTTGTTTCCCAAACAAGAGACAATTCCTAATCCTGTAATTACTACTCTTCTCATTATTTAAATAACCCCACTTTCAAACTTTCTGCTGAATATATTTTTTTGTCATCAGCAAATACAATTCCATTGGCAAGACCAACAGTTGTTCCACCTGGCGACATAATTTTTTTCATATCTATTTCGTACCTTACATTTTTAACATTTTGTAAAACTTCACCAGTAAATTTTACAGTACCAACTCCTAGAGCTCTACCTTTGCCAGGATTTCCTAGCCAGCCCAGAAAAAATCCAACTAGTTGCCACATAGCATCTAAACCTAGACACCCAGGCATGACTGGATCCTCTTTAAAATGACAATCAAAAAACCATAGATCGTTTTTTATATCTAATTCAGCCTTTAAAGAGCCTTTATTGAAAACTCCATTATTCTCGTTGATTTCAGTTATTCTATCAAACATCAACATTGGAGGAAGTGGTAATTTTGCATTACCTGGTCCAAAAAGATTACCATTTCCACAACTTATTAGATCGTCATATGAGTAGGAATTTTTTTTCATATTTTTTGAGAAACCTTATTACTTGATTTAATACCAATATAATATAATAAAACTGTATATTTTTATTCATACATTAGAATAATTATAAAATACAATGGTAAAAAACTGTAATTTTGTTGAAAAATTAAGAGATTTAGGACTTAGACCCACTAAACAAAGAGTTAAAATGTGTGAAGTTCTATTTAATAGAGAAAAAACTTTTCATTTTACAATCAATGATCTCGTAAAAATGATTTCTGAGGAGATGAATGAAAAAATTTCTTTAGCAACAGTTTATAACACTGTTCATGCATTTCAGAAAAAAGGTTATTTAAAAGAAATTTCGATTAACAGCGATAAAAGTTATTTTGATACAAACACATCTGTTCATCATCATTTTTATGATGAAGATACTCATCAGCTAATAGATTGTGATGAAAATGATATAGACCCAGTAAATATTAAAAAAAATATTACAGGAAAAAAAATAAATTCAGTTGAAGTTTTGGTTAAAGTTGCGAGTGATAATCAAACTCAAAAATAATTCAATTAAATCAATTATATAAAATCTAGATTATAATAATTCTAAACTATTGACATTAAAGTTTTAGACACTATATGGTCTATAAAGTTAAATTAAGGAGAAAAAAATGTCTTTAAAAGGAAGTAAAACAGAAGAGAACTTAAAAGCAGCATTCGCTGGTGAGAGTCAAGCAAATAGAAGATATCTTTATTTTGCACAAAAAGCTGACATCGAAGGTTATAATGATGTAGCTACAGTATTTAGATCAACAGCAGAAGGTGAAACTGGTCACGCACATGGTCACTTAGAATACCTTGAACAAGTTGGAGATCCAGCTACTGGGAAACCAATTGGTGAAACTAAAGCAAATTTAGCTTCAGCAATTGAAGGAGAAACGCATGAATATACTGACATGTACCCAGGTATGGCTAAAACTGCAAGAGAAGAAGGTTTTGAGGAAATTGCAGATTGGTTTGAGACTTTAGCAAAAGCTGAAAAATCTCATGCTGGTAAATTCCAAAAAACTTTAGAGTCTATTGCCTAAATAATATTCATTAGTGGGCGTTTACCGCCCACTAAATTTAACAAAATTTCTAAAATCAAAAAAAATGAAAGAGCAACTTTTACAATTAATAAAAGATTGGTTTAATGAACCAGTGGTATTAGTTTCTTTATCATTAATTATAATTTCTAATATAATCGTATGAGCAAAGAAGGAAGTCTAGACGCCCCAATACGTCACCCTATTGATTTTGAGCATCCAGATTTTTTAAATCCTGAAAAATTAGATGCAGAAATGCGAAGAGTGTTTGATATTTGCCATGGATGTCGAAGATGTTTTAATCTTTGTGACTCCTTTCCAAAATTGTTCGATATGATTGATGAATCTGAAAAAGAAGACGTAGAAAGTTTAAAAAGTGAGCAATTTGCTCCGGTTGTTGATGCCTGTACTCTTTGCGACATGTGTTTTATGACCAAATGTCCTTATGTACCTCCTCATGATTTTGATCTTGATTTCCCTCATTTAATGTTGAGGTACAGAACGGCACAGAAAAAATTAGGTAAATTACCAAGTGTTCCAAAGCAATTAGCCCAAATAGATAGAAACGCAAAAATTGGGGTTTTATTTTCTAAAATAATTAATTGGGCATCAGATATAAAAAATAAGTTGTTCAGAAAAATATTAGAGGTAGTTGCGGGTATCGATAAAAGGGTTCAACTTCCAAAATACAATTCAGAAACTTTTTCTAACTTTTTTAAGAAAAATAATGACAAAATAAACTACGAGACAAAAACTAATGATAGAAAAGTTGTAATTTATTCTACCTGTTTTGTTAACTTTAATAAAAAAAATACGGGTGTTGCAGCTTTAAAAGTTCTAAAGAAAAATGGTGTAGAAGTTCAAGAAGCCTATCCTGGATGTTGTGGAATGCCATTCTTAGAGCAAGCTGATCTTCCTAAAGTTGTGGAACAGGCTAAAAAAGTTTCTAAAGATTTAGTTGAATGGATTAACAAAGGTTACAAAGTTGTTACCTTAACCGCAAGTTGTGGCTTAATGTTAAAATTTGAATGGCCATTGCTCTTACCAAATGATGATAAAATAAAAAAATTATCTGCAAATGTAATGGATATTGATGAATATGTTGTTGATATTGCAAACAAAGAAGGATTAGCAGATGGTTTGCAAGAAATCGATGGTGGAGTAACAGTTCATCATGCGTGTCATGCAAGAGCACAAAACATGGGTATCAAAGCAAGAGATATGCTTAAACTTATCCCGAATGTTAAAATCGATGTTGTAGAGAAATGTGCTGGGCATGGTGGAACTTTTGGTGTGATGAAAGAAACACATGATCTGGCCAATAAAGTAGGAAGACCAACTGCAAGACAAATTAAAACAAAAAATAACAAGTACATGGCTTCTGATTGTCCTTTAGCAGGTAAGCACTTGAAGCAACTTGAAGTGGATACTAACATCTCCAATGATGAGGCACTACATCCTATCGAATTGATGGCTAAAAGTTATAAATTATGATTATGCCAAGAGAAAAAAGAGAAATACAAAAAGAAGACATCATGCCATTGGATGTTTACACAAAAAATAGAAGAGAACTGAGAAAAAATATTGTTGATTTTAAAAAAAATAGAAGAATTGCATTAGGTCCTTATGCAACTTTTTATTTTGAAAGTTACGAGACAATGTTAGCTCAAGTTCAAGAAATGTTATATATTGAAAAAGGTGGCGATGAACAACTTAAAGATGAGTTGTCAGCATACAATCCTCTAATACCAAATGGTAAAGAATTAACTGCTACTTTGATGTTTGAAATAGACAATCCTATATCACGTTCAGCTTTCCTAGGAAAAGTGGGTGGAATAGAAGAAACAGTGTTTATGAAAATTAATGGAGAAAAAATAAAAGCCATACCAGAGGAAGATGTTGATAGAACATCAGCTGAAGGAAAAGCTTCTTCAGTTCAATTTATTCATCTTAATTTTTCAGATGACCAAATAGCTAAATTTAAATCTGAAGAAATTGAAGTTGAAATAGGAATAGATCATAAAGAATATTCCCATACTACCAAGCTGTCTTTAGAGAACAAAAAGTCACTTTCTGCTGATTTTAGTTAATTAAATCCCCAGACATTATCTATTTTAACCCAACCTTGAAATTTTCCAGATGTTATCCGACACCATTCTTGCTCACACTTTTCTAATATTAATAACCTACCTTCCTTAATAAGAGCTATTGGTTTTGCAAAAGATGTAGGGTTTTTAAATAAAATTTTATTTTTTGTTGCTATTACAGAATTATTTTTTTTTAATTGAGATATATGTATCCACCCACCATTATTTTTAAGGTCTATAATTCTTCTAAAGTTTTCTTTTTTATCTATTTGTTTTAAAGGAAAGTTAATTTTTTTGTAAACATATTTTACATCTGAGTCAAAACTTGGACCGTATCTAACGTTTACTTTATTTTTTTTTAAAGAAACAAATATTTCATCAGCTGAACTTATTGAAATTGATAAGATAAAAATTAAAATTATTCTTATAATTAATTGCATAGACAGTTTTTTCTTTTTTTAATTTTTGCTTTTCTAAAATTTAAATTTAATAAATCAATAATTAAAATATAATTATTTAAACTTTGGCCTATATTTAAAATATTTTTTAAAATTTCATTAGCTTGCATTGTGCCAACTATTCCTGCTACAGTTCCCAGGATTCCTTCATATTCACAATTGAGTATTTCATCTGATATTTTTTCCTCTTGATAAAAACATCGAAGACATGGTTCTTTTTTATTTTTGAAATTAAATGTAAAGATATGACCATCAAATTTACTTATAGCACCAGTTACCAAAAACTTTTTATACTTTAAACTTAAATCATTAATTAGAAATTTACTTTCAAAATTATCAGTTCCATCAACAATATAATCGTAATCTTTAATAATTTTTTGAAAATTAGATTTATTTAGTTTGTAATTAAAAATTTTTATTTTTGTTAAAGAATTAATGTTGTTTAATTTTTTTTTAGCTATTTTGACTTTTAGTTGATTTAAGTCTTTTTGATTGAATAAACTCTGCCTATGAATATTTGAAAGGCTTATTCGATCATAATCCACAATTCCTAATGAGCCAACCCCTGACCTAGTCAAGAATTCTGCTACTGGGCACCCAAGACCACCCATGCCTATTATTAATACTTTTGCATTTGTAATTTTATTTTGACCTAAAATACCAATATTTTTTAAAATGATCTGTCTTGAAAAACGTTCGATTTGTTTTTTGTTTAATTTTTTGCTCATTTTCCTGTTGAGCCAAATCCGCCTTCGCCTCTAATTGTTTCTGGAAGCTCATCTGTTTCCTCAAAATTCATTTTTATCACTGGTGTAAGAACCATTTGAGCTATTCTGTCTTTATTGTTTATTAAAAAATCCTCTTTTCCGTGATTGTAAAGTATTACTTTTATCTCACCCCTGTAATCACTATCTATTGTTCCTGGTGTATTTAAAACACTAATATTATTTTTTGCTGCTAAACCTGATCTAGGTCGTATTTGAATTTCAAATTCATTTGAAAAAGCAACGGCAATTCCAGTTGGAACTAAACAAGAATTTTGCGATTTAAGTATAATTGGTTTTTTTATAAATGCCATAAGATCCATTCCCGAAGCCCCTTCTGTTTTGTAGGCAGGTAGCTCTATTGAAGGATCTAATTTTTTAACAAGGATTTTTGCCATTAATTTAATTGATCAATTATTCTATCAACTATTTCCTCAGAAATTTCAGATTTTCTTTTGTATGGTAGGACTTCACTTTTTAAAGATTTATTTTTGTAGTGGATTACAACTTCATTATAATCAGAGTTAAATCCAATATTTTTTTTAGAAACATCATTAGCAATTATCCAATCACAATTCTTTTTATTTAATTTTTCTTCTGCATTTTTTAAAACTTCGTTTGTTTCTGCTGCAAAACCAATCACAATTTCAGGCCTCATAGAATTATGATTTGATATGTAATTTAAAATATCAATATTTTTTTCTAAATCTAAATTTAATGCTTCTTCTTTTTTTATTTTTTTTTGAGATTTATTTTTTACTTTAAAGTCTGATACTGCTGCTGAAAAAATTGCTACATCTACAGGTAAATTCTCTTGTGTAGCAGCAAACATTTCATCTGCTGTTTCAACTTCAATGAGTTTAATATCTTTTTCTACTTCTAAATTAGTTGGTCCTGAAATCAGTGTTGTATTAAAACCTTTTTTCGATAGACATTTGGCTAGTTCATATCCTTGTTTGCCACTTGATTTATTTGTTATAAAACGTACAGGGTCGATATACTCATTAGTTGGACCCGCAGTAACTAAAGCTTTAAATTTTTTATTTTGACTTTGGTTTAAAAAAAACTGGTTTAACTCATCCACAATTTTTAATGGTTCTGACATCTTACCTTCTCCATATTCCCCGCATGCCATATCTCCTATTTCTGGACCAATAAACTTATAACCAAAATCTTTTAATTTTTTTAAATTAGTTTTTGTAGATTTATGTTCCCACATTCTAACATTCATCGCTGGTGCTAAATAAATTTGTTTATTTGAAGCAAGTACTACAGTTGAAGCCAAATCATCTGTAGTACCTTGTGCTAATTTTGAAATTGTATTTGCTGTGGTTGGAGCAACGATAACTACGTTTGCCCATCTAGAAAGTGAAATGTGATCCATTTCAGTTTCGTTTTCTAAGCTAAACAAATCACTATAAACTTTACCTTGAGATAATGATGCTACTGATAATGGAGTTACAAATTCTTTAGCACTAGGAGTAAGTATAGTTTTTATTTCTGCGCCATTTTTTTTTAATAATCTAATCGTTTCAAGACTTTTATAAGCTGAAATACCACCACAAATAATAAAAAGAATTTTTTTGTTATTAAGATTTTTCATTTGCAGAATTAAAATACTATAAGACCAAAAATTACAAGGAGTAATAAACCAATAATAGATTGGTTTCTAAATGCTATCATTTCAGATTTTTTATCTTTTAAAGCTGTATAAGAATTGGAGTTTTGAGGAATTTGTCCGCTAGCTAAAAATGTTAGAGCTTGATTTGCTTTATCCATGATTTCAGGTAACTCAGGTAATCTTTTAATTACTTCAGTACTATTTTTAAGTGTTTCGTTAAAATTATTTATAGGATTTTTTGTTTCTCTTAACCAATTTTCAAGAACTGGTTTAGAGGTTGTCCAAATATTAGTGTTAGGATTTAATTTTCTTGCAACACCCTCAACTACAACCATTGTTTTTTGTAACATCAACAATTGAGGTTGAGTTTGCATATTGAATTTTTCTGTAACATCAAAAAGCTGTTTTAATAATTTTCCACCTGAAATATCTTTAACCTCTTGACCAAATATTGGCTCTCCTATTGACCTTAATGCTTGTGCAAGATCATCTATTGGCACATTTTTAGGGACTAATCCTGCTACCAAGTGAACCTCAGCAACTTTTTTATAATCTCTTTGTATAAATCCAAATAAAATTTCAGCTAAAAAACGTTTACTCATTTTGTCTAATCTACCCATTATGCCAAAATCTATTGGAGCTATTTGACCATTCTCATCAATAAATATATTTCCTTGGTGCATATCAGCATGAAAAAAACCATCCCTTACTGCATGTCTTAAAAAATGTTGGATAATATCCTCAGCAATTTTATTAGTATTTAAATTTCTTTTTTTCAGTTCTTCTGTTTCACGAATAGATACTCCATCTATCCAATCTAATGTCATTACATTCTCACTAGTAAAGTTCCAATATATTTCAGGAACTTTAAATCCAGCATCATTTTTTGTATTTTCTGCATATTCATTTGCAGCTGCTGCCTCAAACCTTAAATCCATTTCTAGGTTGGTTATTTCTTTCAACAAAAAAACAACTTCCACAAGTTTTAATCTTTTAGTTTTTTTTAAAAATGACTCAATGATAAATGCAAATAGCATCATTGCATCAATTTCTTCATTAAATATTTTTTTTATGTCTGGTCTTATAATTTTTATTGCCACATCTTTAATTGTACCATTGTCATTTATTTTAGCTTTATGAACCTGTGCTATTGATGCAGCAGCAACTGGCTCACTTAAATCAATAATAGAATTGTAAGCATCATTGCCTAAATCATTTTTAATTATTTCTTTTGCCTTATTAATAGAGAATGGTGGTACACGATCTTGTAATTTTTCCAGTTTTGTAGAAAGTTCTTCTCCTATAATATCAGGTCTAGTAGCTAAAAATTGACCCAATTTTATAAAAGTTGTACCCATCAACTCTAATGATTTTGAAAGTCTTTCACCATCATCTAGCGCATGATGACTTAATTCTTTTTTTTCAAAAGATATTGCTAATAGCTGAAATAAAATTGTAATTGCGACCGGCGGTTTTTTAAATTTAGAGGCAATATCTAAAATATCAGATTTTGCAATCTTTCTTCCTAATTTAAATAAAGTAATTAATTTTCTTATCATTATATTTTCCAACCACTATGGATAGAAACTATACCACCTGAAAAGTTCCTATAATTACATTTCGTAAAATTATGCTTTTTCATTAAGTCAATTAATTCTTCCTGATTAATAAATTCTTCAATACTTTTTACTAAATATTCATATGGTTTTTTATCGCCAACAATAAATTGACCAATACGAGGAATTATTTTTGAATAGTTTTTATAAACAAAATCTAGGTTAGAGTTTTGAATTTTTGAAAATTCTAAACATAGAAATCTTCCGCCTGGTTTTAATACCCTATAAGCTTCAGTTATAGCTTTATCTAAATTCTTTGTATTTCTAAGACCAAAACTTATTGTGTAATAATCAAATTCGTTGTCTTGAAGTGGAAGCTTCTCAGCAGCTGCATTGATCCATTTTATATTTTTATAATTAGATAATTTTTGTTTGCCTTGATTAATCATACCTTTATTTGGATCTACACAAGTGACTTCTGACATTTGATTTGTACTATTCAAAAATAATTTACCGATATCTCCAGTTCCACAAGCAACATCTATTAACTTTCTATTTGGAGATGGTTTCATTATATTGATTAGACTTTTTTTCCAAAATCTATGAATGCCCAGTGACATGAAATCATTCATCAAGTCGTATTTACTATAAACTTGATCAAAAACACCTTCTACAAGACCTTTTTTATTTTGAAGATATTGTTGCATAAAAAAATATATATTGAATATAGTGAGAAATGCCAGAATTACCAGAAGTAGAAATTGTTAGACAGTCTTTAGACAAAAAAATTAAACAAAAAAGTATTAAAAAAGTAATTATTAGAAATAAAAATCTTAGGTTTCCACTTCCAAAAAATTTTAGTTCTTTTTTAATGAATAAAAAAATTATTAAAGTAGATAGATTTTCCAAGTATTTAATATTGAATTTTAAAAGTGGAGAGTTTTGTTTGATACATTTGGGTATGTCTGGAACCATACACATCATTGATAGTAAAAAAAAATTAAAATTTACTAATGCTAGTTTTTATCATTCTCCTACATTACCAAAAAAACATAATCATATTGAATTAATATTTAATTCTTTGAAAGTAATTTATAATGACCCAAGAAGATTTGGTTTTTTTGAGTTAGTAGAAAATAGTGAAAAATTAGAAAATAGATTTAAAAATTTGGGACCAGAACCATTCAATTTAAATTTTAATTTGAAATATGTTTTTAATTACCTCAAAGGAAAGAATAAAAATATTAAAACATTTTTATTAGATCAAAAATTTGTTTCTGGAATTGGGAATATTTATGCAAGTGAAATTTTATTTCTAAGTAAGATTTATCCATTTAAAAAAGCAAGTTTGTTAACTAGAGAAGATTGTAAAAAAATTATTTACTATTCAAAAAAAATTTTATTAAGAGCAATTAAAAAAGGTGGTTCAAGTATTAGAGATTTTAAGGATACGTTGGGATCTCCTGGAAACTATCAAAAAGAATTTAAAGTATATCAGCAAGAAGGATTAAGATGTAAAACTATAGGATGTACCGATACTATACAGAAAAAAATTGTATCAAATAGATCTACTTTTTTTTGTAATTCCTGCCAAAATTAGCCAAATATTTAGTTGACCGTTTTCAGTTCTCAAGCTATACCCCTGCGCATGGCAAATACAAAATCAGCTATTAAACGTATAAGACGTATTTCTAAGCAAACAGCAGTTAATAAAGCTAGAAAAAGTAGATTTAGAAATGCATTAAAGAAAATGAACGCTTTAATTGACACCAAAAAGAAAGATGAAGCGTTAAAATTCTTACCTAAATTAAACTCTGAGTTGATGAAAATTGCAAAGACTGGTGTAATTAAAAAACAAAATGCATCAAGAAACGTTTCAAGAATAACTAAAAAGATTGCAGCAATTTAAAAACCTTAAGTTGTTTCGAAGATAAATTTCACACACACATTATATAAGATCTAAATATTTTAAAATTACTATATTTAGATTTAGTAAATCTTTGATCTCATACAATACAATCCATGTTTGATTCAATCTGTATTTGATTCAATCAAAAATTTTATTTTTAAAAAAATTTAAAATTAATTTTAAAATTTATGTCCATAAAAAAAAATGATTGTGACAATAAATTCTACAATTGCAGATTTAATTTTTTTTTAATTTTAAATTTAATACTTGTTGCAAAATTTTTTAAATCGTTCTAACTGAGATCTTCCCTTAAGTTATGAATAAATCTTTTACAAATAAAAATATTAATAATTTTGCTTCAGAAGAGATCGATTGGCAACAAATTCAATCTGAAATGAAGAATAAATTAGGTTTGGAAATTTATGAAAGTTGGTTAAAAAAAATATCATTTCTTGAGGAGCATAATAATTATTTACTTTTATCTGTTCCAACTAGATTTATCAGAGACTGGATTACTTCGAGGTATTTAGACCAAATTCTGAAAATAATTAAATTGAATAAAAAAGATATAATTAGAATTGAATTTAAAATTATTGATCAAAAAGTTGATAAGGATTTAAAAGACACAATAAATGTTGAAAATACTCAAAATGAAAATATTTCATTTATAAAAGACTCGTATCTTCAGTATAATCGAATAGATCCAAATAAACGATTTGATAACTTTATAACTGGATCAAGCAATAAACTTGCATATGAAGCTTCTTTAAAGGTTACAGAAACTATCTCTCATTACAATCCACTCTATATTTATGGTGGTGTAGGAATGGGGAAAACTCACTTATTAAATTCTATTGGTTTTGAGATGAAGAAAAAAAATAAAGTGATGTTCATTTCAGCTGAACGTTTCATGTATCAGTTTGTAAAATCAATTAAATCAAATGATATGGTTAAGTTTAAAGAATATTTTAGAAATACTGATATTTTATTAATAGATGACATCCAGTTTATTAGCGGCAAAGAAGCAATGCAGGAAGAATTTTTTCATACATTCAATGCCTTGTTAGATAAAGGGTCACAAATTATAGTATCTGCTGATAGAGCACCTAATAAATTAATGCGTATTCAAGAGAGAATTAAATCTAGATTTTCAGGTGGATTGGTTGTTGACATTCAAAAACCTGATTTAGAATTACGAAAAAAAATAGTTCAAAAAAAAACAGAGGAATTAAACAATTTATATTCAGATCAGCTTCAAGTATCAAAAGATATACAAGATTTTATCAGTAATGAGATCTCGGGAAGTGTTAGAGAATTAGTTGGAGCAGTTAATCGAATAGTATCCTTTTCAAGAATTTATAACAAAGTTCCAAATTTACCTGAAACTAAAGTGGTATTAAAAGATCTTTTAAATATCTCAGAAAATAAAGTAACAATTGACTTAATACAGACTATTGTGTGTAAGTTTTTTAAGATAAGCAAAAATGAAATGCTTTCTTCAAGAAGGTCAAGATATCTTGTAAGACCTCGACAGACAGCAATTTACTTAACTAAAATTTTGACTTCAAAATCATTACCAGAAATAGGTAGAGAATTTTCGAATAGAGATCACACAACAATTATCCATTCTGTTAAAACAATTGAGAAAATTAAAGAAAAAGATCCGGAAATGGTAGATAATATCAATAAACTTAAAAATCAGATATTATATAATAACAAAGAAAATGAAATTTAACGTCAATCAACAAGACCTTCAGCAAGCACTAAATTATTGTCAGGGTGTAATTGAAAAGAGAAGCACGTTACCAATTTTATCTAATATTTTATTAGATGCGAGTAATTCTAAATTAACAATTACTGCTACAGATCTTGATTTAATTTTTATACACCAGCTAAATAATGTTGAAATTCTGGAAGAAGGTAAAACAACAACAACCTCGTCAATTATGTATGACATAATCAGAAAATTAACATCAGGAAAAAAAATTAACCTTACTCTTACCGATGTAAGTAAATTACAAGTAGAGTCAGAAAAATCAATTTTTAATTTAAATTGTATTAGTGCCACAGAGTTTCCTTTGACTGATGAAAATTTTAATGAAAACGAATTTACTATAAAATCAAAACAATTATTGAAGCTTCTAAATAAATGTAAGTTTTCTGTTTCAAATGATGAGACTCGACATTATTTAAGTGGTATTTATTTTCACCAAACCGAAGTTGAGGATAAAAATTATTTAACTGCTGTTGCGACTGACAGTCATAGAATGTCGATTTCAAAAATCAGGCTAGATGAAAAAATTGAATTTGACCCTATTATACTTCCCAAAAAAACGATTTTTCAACTTTGTTCACTGTTAGATAGTTATGATGGTGATGTAAAAGTATCAAATCTAAAGTCAAAAATTAAGTTTGAACTGAATAATAGTATTTTAATTTCAAAACTTATTGATGGAAAATTCCCAAATTACATTCAGGTAATCCCTAAAAATAATCAAAAAAAATTAGAAATTGATTTAAAACTTTTCTTAAACTCAGTTGATAGAGTGGCTTCTGTATCTCTGGATAAAAAAGATGGTGTAAAATTTAATTTATCAAATGATACTCTTAATCTTTCGGTAAATAATACTAATAGTGGAGACGGAAAAGAAACATTAAATGTTAAATTTGATTATGACTTAGAAATAAGTTTTAATTCCAGATATTTGATTGATGTAGCTTCACAATTAGATGGCGATAGAGTCGAAATCTTCTTTAATGATACGGGTTCACCAGCTTTAATAAAAGATCCAGGCGATTTTGATAGTATTTATGTTGTGATGCCAATGAAGGGTTAATTTATTAAATCTAATTCTTGGTAGATATTTTTTTCTAGAGTTTTTAAAAATTCATTTTTTTCTAGTCCAGCTGAAATAGGTTTTAATATTGATATAGTAATTGTTCTATTGCTATTTTTTCTACCTTTTTTTGGCCATACGTAACCAGAGTTTATGGCTACTGGTAAACAATTTATTTTTAATTCTTCATATATTCTTGAGGCTCCTTTTTTAAATGGAGTTCTATCGTCAGGTAATACCCTGGTACCTTGAGGAAAAATAATTAATGGACGATTTGATTGTGATATTGTTTTTGAAATATCACTAAAAAAACCCAAATTATCTTTAGTTGTTTTATTTCTATTTATTGAAATTGATCCTATTTTTTTTAAATACCAACCAAATATTGGAATTTGAAGAAGCTCTTTCTTTAAAATAAAAACTGGAGAATTAAAAATAGTTTGCAAATAAAAGGTTTCAAACATTGATTGATGAGATGCAGCAATAAAAAATTTATCCTCATTGATTATATTTTCTTCACCTTTGATAAGGATTTTTACTGAAAGGACAAACCTTAAGCAAACACTAGTCCAATAGCCCATTAATTTGCCACCAATTAAAACTATTTTTCTTGGTAGGAAAAAAGAAGGTAAAAAAATTATAGAAATAAAAATAATTCCAGTAAAAAAAATTATTGAAAATAAAATGTTTCTTATCATTGTCTCAAAAGCTAAATTAAATCTTTATGCTTTTGTCTTTTTCTAATTATTTTTATTTTGTTGTTTTTAATTAATATTTCTAATGGTTTTGTTCTTAAGTTATAATTTGAACTTAGTGACATTCCGTAAGCACCAACATCACATATTGCAACATAGTCTTTTTCTTGAAGTTCCTGAAAGTTTTTAATAGTTACAAACTTGTCTGTAGTTTCACATATAGGTCCTACAAATTCATAAGTTTTTTTGGAAACTTTTCCAGATTTAATAACAGGTAAAGTTTTGTGAATTGCACCATATAATGCTGGTCTCATTAAATCATTCATTGCTGCATCTAATATAATGAATTTTTTACTTTCACTGTCTTTTATATAAATTACTTTTGTAATCAATGTTCCAGAATTTCCTATTATAGATCTTCCTGGTTCAAATATAATTTTACATTTTTTATTTTTTAAAAATTTTTTAATAGCTAAATTATATTTTTTATAATTAAGTTTTTTATTTTTATCTGCATAAGAAATTCCCATACCACCACCTAAATCGATGTATTCAAATGTATGAGATGTTTTCTTTAAAATATTATCGACTACTTTAAGCATCTTTTCATAAGGCTTATGATCTAAAATTTGGCTTCCAATATGAACACTTAGGCAATTAAGATCTATATTTTGTGAACTTTTGCAATATTCAATTATTTCATAAAATGTTTTTTCATTTACACCAAACTTATTCTCTTTTTTACCAGTCGAAATTTGGCTTAATGTTTTTGCATCAGTATTAGGATTTAATCTTAAACCAATTTTTACAATTTTATTTTTTTGTCTAGCCACTCTATTTATTTCTACTACTTCACTTTTAGACTCTGCGTTTATTAGTAAAATTTTTTTATCTATTGCGTAACTTATTTCATTTGTAGTTTTGCCAACTCCTGAAAAGACAATTTTTTTTGGACTAATACCTGCTTTAAGAGCCATCATCATTTCACCAACAGATACTACATCAGCTCCAAAACCAAATTTTGATATCTCATTTATTAAATTTACATTAGTATTTGATTTAACTGCAAAACATATCAACGGGGATATTGATTTAAAATTTTTTTTGAAATTTAATATATTTTCTCTTAACCTTGAATATGAGTAACAATAAGTTGGAGTATCGTACTTTTGAGCAATATCTTGGAAATAATGTTTATCAATTGAAAGTTTTTTATTTATATATTTCATTTTGTTTTAAATAGAGGATTACATTTCTCCTCTTCTGAACCTGTATAAGTTGGACAATTTTTCTTACCACAAGATACCAGCATAAATGAAATTAAAATTAAAAGTGATATTTTTTTAATCATTTTGTTTTCTTATATTTTATTATCATTTTTCTTATATTATCAAAAGATGTTCCTCCAAAAGATTTTTTTGAATTAATAGAATTTTTTAATTCAAAAATATTTAAAACTTCATCTGTGAGTTTTGGTTCAATTTTTTTTAGTTCATGTAAAGTCAACTCGTTTAAATTTTTCTTTCTTTTTTCTGCCATGTTCACAATAGCAGCTGTTTTTTGATATGCCTTTCTAAATGACATGTTGTGTTTTTTAACTAAATAATCAGCTAAATCTGTTGCCGTAATATGACCTGTATTAGCAAGTTCAAGCATTTTCTTTTTATTCGCACTGCAATTTTTTAAAACTTCATCAAATATTTTTAAGCAATTTATGAGAGTGTCATTAGAATTAAAAACTAATTCCTTATCATCCTGTAAATCTTTAAAATAGGATAGCGGCAAGCCCTTTAGTATAGTTAGCATAGAAAAAAAATTTCCATAAGATGCACCAGTTTTTCCTCTTAGATATTCCAGAAGATCAGGGTTCTTTTTTTGAGGCATAATTGAAGAGCCTGTAACAACTTTATCTGATAAGTTGATTAAGTTAAATCCATCTGAATTCCATATAATTAATTCCTCTGCAATTCTAGAAATATGCATTGAACATACAGAAACAGCATAAAGAAAATCTAGCACAAAGTCTCTATCTGAAACTGTATCTATTGAATTATTGGTTGGTCTTTTAAACCCAAGTTTTTTAGATGTAAAATTTCTATCTATGTTAAATGAAGTGCCTGATAGAGCCGCTACACCCAACGGGCTTTCATCTAAATTATCTAAATTGTTTAAAAATCTTTTTTTATCTCTAGTAAACATTTCCACATAAGCCATTAAATAATGGCCAAATGATATAGCTTGAGCATTTTTAAGATGAGTGAATCCTGGCATAATAGTCTCAACATTTTTTTCAGCCAGTTTAATTGAACTTTTGATTACTTTATCTATATTATTATTAATATCTTTTGTTGCAGTCTTAATCCAAATTTTAAAATCAGTTATTACCTGATCATTTCTTGATCTAGCTGTATGAATGTATCCAGCTTCATCACCAATTATTTGAAATAATCTTTTCTCTATATTCATATGAATGTCTTCATATTTTTTATTAAATTCAAATTTTTTGTGAGTTATTTCTTTATCAATTTTATTTAGACCATAGATAATTTTATTTTTTATTTTAAAGGAAATTATCTTTTGTCTAAAAAGCATTTCAACGTGTGCAATGGATCCTTGAATATCTTCTTTGTAAAGTCTCTTATCTATATCAATAGAATTACCAACTTTTTGAAATAGGTTTGATGCCTCTTTTTGTATTCGAGTGTTCCATATTGCTTGGTTGTTTTTATTTTTTGCCATGATATTTAGTTATACCTAATTAATATGAGAATTTTAGCATTATTTATTTTTTTAATTACAACTGTAGAAGCCAGTGATTTACCGAACATTAAAAATATTGTTATTCATAAAGTTCCAAAAACGTATGAAAATGTATTTTTTTTAAATAAGAAAAATGAAAAAATTAAAATTAATGATTTCAAAGGAAAATTGTTAGTTTTAAATTTTTGGGCTACTTGGTGTCCTCCTTGTAAAGAAGAGATGCCTTCATTAGACAATATGCAAGCAAATTCATCACTTAATAATTTAAAAGTTTTCCCTATTAATATTGGGAAAGAAAAACTAAATAAAGTTGAAGAATTTTTTGTGAAATTAGACTTAGAAAATTTGGAACCTTTTTTTGATCCAGAAGTAACTTTAGCTAAAACATTTTCTCTAAGAGGAGTTCCAACATCAATATTTATAAATAAAGAAGGCGAGGAATTTGCAAGGGTTCTTGGTGACATAGACTTTAATGACAAAGATTTTTTAAAGTGGATTGAAAAATATAATTAGTTTTTAAAAAAATATGCGAAAGCTACCAAAACAAGTATAGCCACAAATTGCAGTAGAACTCTAAGTTGCATTAGTTTATTTGAATATTTTTTACTTGTTTCTCCACCTTTAAATAAGGTTCCAATACCCAAAACCAAAACTATTCCAACAGCTATTAAAAGAGCGATAGATAAAATTTTAACTAATATTCCTGAAAACATATTATTATTGTAGTGTGTTTTTAAAAATAAAAAACATAATAAATCATCTATGACATTTTGCCTTAATTCAATCATCATCAAGCCAGAAGAAGGAACAGAAATCAAGAATGCGATAATTTTACTTCATGGGTATGGTGGAGATGGAAAAGACATAAGTATGTTAACTTTAAATTGGAAAAGACATCTGCCAAACACTATTTTTATTTGTCCTAATGGACATGAAAAGTGTGTAATTAATCCATCAGGATACCAATGGTTTGATTTAACCAAAGAGGATCCATCTTATATTCTTGAAGAGTCAATTAAAGCTGAAAATGTTATTAAAAAATTTATTGAGGAAGTTAAAACTGAATACAACTTATTAAATCAACAAATTTGTTTATCAGGCTTTAGTCAGGGCTGCATGATGTCTTTGAATGTTGGTCTTACTTCAAATGAAAAATTTTTATGTGTCGTAGGATTTTCAGGGAAAATAATAGATCAAATTAATTTGAAAGATAGAATCAAAAATAGCACAGATACATTACTAATACATGGTGATGTTGACCAAATTGTTCCATCAACACATTTACTTGAAGCTAAAGATTTTTTAATTCGAAATAATATTCCTGTTGAAACGTTATTAATAAAAAATTGTGATCATCACATTCCTATCGAGGCATCAAGTACAGCATTAAATTATATTTTAAAAAAAATTTAACATCTGATCATATTGATTATGATGCTAAACTAAGTTAATGTTTTAATGTGAACAACTTTATTGAACAAGATGTATCATTAGAAAAATGTCCTGCATTAGTTCTTAATGCTGATTACAGACCTCTAAGCTATTACCCACTATCATTATGGTCATGGCAAGACACTGTGAAATCAGTTTTTCTTGATAGAGTTATAATTGTAAGTCATTACGATAGAACTATCAGAAGCCCTTCATTTAATATGAAACTACCAAGTGTTATAGCTTTAAAAGACTATATTGTTCCTCAAACGAAACCAAGTTTTACTAGATTTAACGTTTTTTTAAGAGATAAATTCTCTTGTCAATATTGTGGAAGTAATGAGGAACTTACTTTTGATCATTTGCTTCCAAGGTCTAAAGGTGGAGAAACAAATTGGGACAATGTTGTTACAGCTTGTTCAGCTTGTAATGTAAAAAAAGGTGGAAAATTATTAAAACACTCAGGAATGAAATTAAATCAATATCCATTTAGACCTTCAACAGAAGATTTGCATAAAAATGGTAAGAACTTTCCTCCTAACTTTTTACACAAAAGTTGGATGGATTATTTGTATTGGGATGTTGAATTAGAAACTTAAATTTTTTCAGAAATATTAATTGCAATTTTAGAACCAGTTTTAATTATTTTATCTAAAATACTATAAGGTCCCTTTTTAGTTGCTCCCTTTTCATAAGCGATATCTTTATGGTTAAGCTCATCTTCTCTAAATTTTGTAATTTTGTTTTTGAGAAATTTTTCATCTTCATCTAATTGATTAATTTGATTTAAGTAGTGTTCATCAATTACTTCTTCTACAGATGCTGTGCATAGCATGGCTGCTTTTTTCCCTAATAAAGTAGAACCAAATCCTAAACCAACACCTAGTAAATCCCACAGTGGTAAAAGTTTTGTAGGAGCAATGTTTCTTTTTTTAATTTCATTTTCAAAAAATTCACTATGTTCTTTTTCATGAATTTTCATATCTTCTATGATTTTTTTCAAATTTTCATCTTTGACAAATGTATTTAAAGCTAATAATTGACCTTCATATATTTTAACTGCTCCACGCTCACCAGCATGATCTACCCTTATAAATTCTTCAATTTTTTTTTTACTTACTTTTGGCATAGTTTAAATAAATTTTTAATGCATTGATTGTAATTAGAATAGAAATTACAATATTATACGTTGTAAGTGATAATCCAAAAATTTTAAATGTTACATCTTTGCAGCTCACTTTTTGTTCTTGCAATTGTTTTAAAATTTCTTCTTTGGAAGTTGCCTCAGAGCCATTTTTTAGGTCACAAACTAAAGACTCTTCAATAAATCCTTGTTCAATACCAAAATGATAAACTGATAAGATAGTAGCTGTTAAAAAAACTATTACCAATAAAACCAAAAATATTTTTTCAAACTGATAAAATTTATAATTCAAGAGTATAATTACTATTGCAATTACATATGGAATTCTCTCTAAGATACAAAGATTGCATGGTTGATGACCCAAAATATATTCAATAAAGAACGCTGACATTAAAGCAAGGAAACTGACTAATAAAATTAGGTTAAGAAACAATGATTTGTTATTAAGCATTAAATTTAAAAATTAAAAATATAATTCCTAATACTATAACTATTAAAATTCCAATTATAGTGAACCATTTTGAACCATGCTTCTCCATGAATTCAGTAAATAAGTCACCAAATTTATAAGATAAATAAGCAACAATAAAAAATCTAAGACTTCTCGAGATTAAACTTACAACAATAAATACAGGTAAACTAAAACCAACAACACCGCTAGCGATAGTGAATGCTTTATAGGGAAGAGGAGTAAATCCTGCTAGAAAAAGAATACTTAGCCAGGCAAAAAAACCTGATCCTTGAGACAAACTTGTCTTCAAATTTTCTACTTTATTTTCATAACCATAAAATTCAATTACATGAATAGCTAAATCATAAAACAAATAACCTAGTAAATATCCAAAAACTCCGCCTAAAACTGAAAATATAGATGCGATTAAAAATATTTTAAAATATTCTTTTTTTTTAGCAATCACCATAGGAATAATCATTACATCTGGAGGTATAGGAAAAAATGAACTTTCAGTGAAAGAAACAATTCCTAAGTATAATTTTGAACTTTTGTGAGCAGCTAAATTTAAACAATATTTATAAAGACTTTGAAACATTTTTTAGTTTTAATATAATTTTAGTTCTTATACTATTTAATTATAATTTAATATAACGGGCGAATGGCGGAACTGGTAGACGCGCACGACTCAAAATCGTGTTTCGCAAGAAGTGAGAGTTCGATTCTCTCTTCGCCCACCAAAGTTTATGAATATAAAAAATTATAATAATCTTTTAGAATTATTTTATAATCAGTATACAAAAGAAAAAGCAGATCAAATTTTTCTAAAATCCTTAAAAAATCCAAAAGATAAATTTTCTTGGAGAGATACTTATTTGAATATTATAAAATTAAGCAATGAGCTTAAATCTTTAATTCAAAAAAAAGATAGATGTTTATTAATTTCAGAAAATAGACCTGAATGGATGATATCTGATTTAGCGATAATGTTAGCAGGTGGAATTACCGTGCCAGCCTATACCACTTATACCGAAAGAGATTATGAATATTTAATTGATGATTGTAATCCATCAGTAATAATTGTCTCAGATCAAGTTCAATATAATAAAATTAAAAATATAATTTCTATAAAGCCATTTATAAAAAAAGTTATCACCTTTGATCAAATTGACAGTCAATCTGATACTATATGCGTTAAAGACATTTTTTTGAGGAACGACTGTGAAGAGATAGATTTTTTAAAATTAGAAATTTCAAGAAAAGATGTAGCATGTATTATTTATACATCAGGAACCCAAGGTAACCCCAAGGGAGTAATGCTTAGTCATGGGGGGATTTTAAATAATTGTGAAGGTTCAATTTCACTTTTAAAAGAGATAATATCTTACAAACCTAAATTCCTAACTTGGTTACCATTATCTCATTCTTATGAACACACCGTTCAGTTTGTCCAAATAGCAATAGGAGCCGAAGTTTACTATGCAGAAAGTATAGATAAGTTAATTAAAAATATGGGAGAATGTAGTCCAGATATTATGACAGCTGTTCCAAGATTTTATCAGAATCTGTATCAAAAAATTAATTCGACTTTTAATAAAGCTACTGGTTTTAAAAAATCTTTAATAAATAAAATGCTTTATCTTGGGGAAAAAGTACTAACAAATCAAAAACTTACTTTTTTTGAAAAAGTGCAAAATACAATTTGCGAAAAAATAGTTAGAAAAAAAATAAAAGCTCAATTTGGAGGTTCTCTAAAAGCATTCATTTCTGGAGGAGGTGCGTTAGATAAAGAAGTGGGTGTTTTTTTAAATTCGATAGGTTTACCGACTTTGCAAGGATATGGGTTAACTGAAACTTCTCCAGTAGTAAGTTGCAACCCAATAAAAGATATAAGGATAGATACAGTAGGTCCTGCTTTTAGTGGTAATGAAGTGAAAATTGCTGATGATGGTGAAATTTTGGTTAAAGGTGAAAATGTTATGTTAGGCTATTGGAATAAAAAGGAAGAGACAGAAAAAGTTTTAAAGGATGGCTGGTTATATACTGGAGATATAGGACATTTTGAAAATGGATATTTAAAAATCACTGATAGAAAAAAAGATATTTTAATTACACCAGGTGGTGACAATATTTCTCCTGTGAAAATTGAAAATGATTTACTTAAGATTGAATTTGTAGAGCAAGCATTAGTTTATGGAGATAATAAACCATATTTAATAGCTATTTTAGTTTTAAATAATAATGAAAGTAATGTATCGGATGAAAATATTTCAAAAGAAATAGAAATAATAAATAAAAACTTATCTAAGATAGAAAAAATTAAAAAGTTTTTTGTAATTAAAGAACAATTTACAATTGAAAATGGATTAATGACAACAACTTTAAAGTTAAAAAGGTATAAAATTATTGAAAAGTATAAAAGTGAAATAGAAAAACTTTATTAAGTTTCTTTAAATTAAGAGTTTATTTACCGCATAAACATTAACTAAATTAATAAAAAAATTTTTTATAAAAAATAAAAAATAAAAAATAATTTTTTTAAAATTCGCTTTTAATTAATGATTTGACATAAGTTGTATAAAAAAATAAAAATAAGTTAACAACGAATCAATTTGATTCGTTAAACTAAAAAGGGAGCTAAAGATGCCTAAGAAAAGAAAAAAAGCGGCAAAGAAAACTAAGAAAAAAGCTAAGAAAAAAGCTAAGAAAAAAGCTAAAAAGGCTAAGAAAAGAAGAAAATAATAACTTAGTATTCTTTACAAAAAACGCTTCTCATAACTTTTTGTGTGAGAGGCGTTTTTTTTTACTCGTCTAAAGGTTCGTCAGTTTCAGAAATAGGTTCTTCGACAGGTAAATCGGCAGTTGGAGTTTTAGGAGTAGCGCTAATAGCTTGTGTTTGTCCACCAACATTTCTCTTTAATGCTTTATCTAATTTTTTTTGAGTATCTTCTGGCGATAAATTTAAAATTATCTGAAATTCTGATTGCATTCTTTCATAAGCTTTTTCAAAAAGTTGTCTTTCACTATAAGATTGATCAACCATAAGATCATCACCTTTGTTTAGATCTCTTACAACTTCAGCTAATTCATAAATTTTACCTGATGAAATTTTTCCCTCATATTCTTGTGCTCTTCTACTCCACATTGATCTTTTGATTTTTGGCTTACTTTTTAATATAGAAATACATTTGTTTACTTGATTAATTGTTGCTAAAGGCCTTAGGTGAGACTGTTTGTTAACGGGTACCATACCATTAGCTTTATCTTTTTCAAATTTGATAACGTATGTTTCAACATCAATACCACCGATATTTATTTTTTTAAATTCTGTAATCTGACCAACACCATGTTTTGGATAAACAACATAGTCTTTAATTTTAAATTCTCTTTTTTCGGTTTCTTGTTTTTTAACTTTTTTTATCTCAGGTTTAACTTCATTAGTTTTTGATATTCTTAAATTATCTACTTTCGGTTCATCTGACGTTTCAGAAGTTTTTGAAACTTTTTTTATTTTAGGGGATTTATTTGGAATTTTTTTTAATACTTTTTTAGCTTTTTTTACTACAACTTTTTTGACTTTTTTTGTTTTGGTTTTTACAACTTTTTTAACTTTAGTTACTTTTTTCTTTTTAACTTTTTTTGTCATTTCTTTATCTGATTTGCCTTTAAAGATTTTCTTTAAAATACTTTTCGTACTTATTTTGCTCATTTTTAAATTTTTCATGATCCGCAGGGGGATCTTTTTTCTCACTTATGTTTGGCCAGATTTCTGAATATTTTTTATTGATCTCTAACCATTTTTCGCTTCCAGGTTCTGTATCTGCTTTTATAGCATCAACGGGGCACTCTGGCTCACAAACGCCACAATCTATACACTCATCCGGTTTAATTACAAGCATATTTTTACCTTCATAAAAACAATCAACCGGACAAACGTCTACACAATCAGTAAGCTTACACTTAATACAATTATCGTTTACAATATAAGTCACTCTTTACTTTCCTCTTTTAATCTATGCTTAATATCCCCCATAGTTTTACTGTCAATATATAAAAGTCCCGCTAATCTTCTCATAAGATTTGTTTCATACATATCTGCATCCTCATTGGAATAAATAATTGACCAAAGAGCTTCCACTATTTTAATTTTATCTTTTTCAGGTAAATTTTTAATTTCTCTTGTGAAGTCTAAAATTTGATTTGAATTTTCCTCAATAATTTTTGCATCTTGTATAGTTTTTGTGATTTTTTCACTTTCAAGGCCCAACCCTAGAAGTGTTTTTTTAATTATTTGCTCTTCTTTATCAGTATAATTTTCATCTATTTTTGCAGCATGGATTAATAAAGCACAAACTTTTACTATAAAATTATTCTCTTCTTTTTTATCTGTCTTTTTAAAAAACATAAAATTAACCTAACTTGAGATTTTTAAGAACTTTAAATGGATTTTCATTTGAAACTTTTTTGTTCTGTATCTTTTTAAATTTTTTAACAGGATTATATTTAAAAAACATATCTTGTTCTTTCTCATAAGTTTTATAACTCATTTTTTGTAATAATTTTTTAAAGTTCTCTTTGCTGCACCCTAAAAGATTTAACATTTCAGGTATCATTTTTATTTCATTATTTTCTTTTGAAGTAGCATTAATAATTTGTACAAAGAGTCTTTCAAGAATATCTATTCTTACAAAAAGATTATCAAATTTTTCAAATCCACAGAGAAGCATAAAGTTTTTATTTTTAGAATCTTTATCTTCTAAAAAATTTAATCCAAAAGTTGGTGGTTTTAAATTATAGAATTTTTGATGAAAATTTTTCCACAATAAGGTTCTTAAAGATACAGCATCTGGTTTGATAAGCTGATAAAGGAATACATGGTATCTTCCAAATTTTACACCCAATTCTCTAAGTACTTTTCTATCTATTTGTTCAAGATTTTTTAAATAATCAGAAACCTGTTCTCTTTTTAAAACACCATTATTTTCATAAAGCTGATAAGCTAAAGCCTTAATTGAAGACTTATCTTCTTTAATGTTTTTTAAATCTATTAAACTTTTCAAGACATCGCTTATTTTAGAGTTTAGCCATTTTTGAATAAAATCATTTAGTTTTTGTTTTGGATTTTGTTCAATAATGTCATCAACAACTAAAGTAAAATTAGGACTTAAATAATCATTTCCTGGTAACAGTCTAGCAATTGGAAATTCATTCCAATATATTTTAAAATCCTCTTTTAAATCTATTAATCCCGTATCTATAATTGATTGAATTCTTTTATCAAACTCAGGTCCAATTGATTGTCTAGCAGCTTTTTTTAATGACTTGATATCAGTTTCAAGAGAGCCTTTTTTTAAATCTAATTCTAATTTCAAACCTTTGATTTTACCAATAAACTGATCATCTATTTTAACGTCATTGTTCTGTAATATTTCAGTTTTGAATTCCATGTCTTGTTTTAAACCTCTTGCAAGTATACTTGCTCTTTTGTCGATAAAAGTCTTGGTAAGTTCTTCATGAAGTCTGTCAGAAAGTCTATCTTCTAAATGTTTTGTTTTTTCTATCCAATAATTTTGATTTTCTACCCAATTATTTTTATTTGAAACATAAGACCAAGTTCTTACATTTGCAATTCTATTTGATAAAGAATCTACATTTCCCTCTAATTTATCAAGTTTCATGAGCTGTAATCTCATGTAATCTTCTGAAATTAGACCTTTTTCACTGTTTAAAAATTTAAAAACATTTCTGATCACTTCATAATGATTGCCGTAAGTTTTTTTAACAAAATCAGGTATCTGACAACATTCCCATAATAATTTGAGAGTTCTTTCGTTAAATTCTAGATTATTTTTTTCATCTTTTATAAAATATTTTAGCGCTCTTTCATCCTCACATTCGTGAACTTTTCTTAACCATTCCATCTGGGGTCTTTCTTCAAGACTTTTAATTAGTGAATTTGGGTTATTGAAATTAAGATCAGAATTTCTCCAGAATAAAGTTCTTATTTCTTCAAATTTATGTCCTTCAATTAATTCTACTTCTTCAGGTGAAATTTCTTTACAATCACCAGTTATTCCAAAACCACCATCATTTAAATATCTTCCGGCTCTTCCCGCTATTTGACCTATTTCAGATAAATTTAATTTTCTTAATTTTTTTCCATCAAATTTTTTAAGATTTGAAAAATATACATAATCTAGATCCATATTTATTCCCATTCCAATAGCGTCAGTGGCTACTAAAAAATCGACATCTCCAGATTGGTAAAGTTCTACTTGAGCATTTCTCGTTTTAGGACTTAATGAACCCATAACTATAGCTGCCCCACCCTTTTGTCTTCTTATTAATTCTGCTATTGCATAAACTTCCTCCGCTGAAAAAGCTATAATTGCAGTTTTTCTATTTATCCTTGATATCTTTTTATGTCCGGCATAAGTGAGTTTTGACAATCTATCTCTATTAATAAATTCTAAATCCTCGTTTAATTTAGATATGATGTTTTTAATAGTACTAGAACCCATTAGCATCGTAAGTTTTTCACCTCTTAAATTTAATAATCTATCTGTGAATATGTGACCTCTTTCATGATCTGCACACATTTGGATTTCATCTATGCCTACAAATTCTAAATGTTTTTCAATAGGCATTGATTCGACTGTGCATAAATAATATTTTGCGTTTGTAGGAATTATTTTTTCTTCACCAGTAATTAAAGCAACTTTGTCTATAGTAATTTTTTTTATTACTTTATCGTAAACCTCTCTTGCTAATAATCTTAATGGGAACCCAATCATTCCGCTGTCAAAAGATAGCATTGTGTCAATTGCAAGATGAGTTTTACCTGTGTTTGTTGGACCAAGAACAGCTGTAATTTTATTTTTAGGCATTTCTATCTTTGGTGTATAATTTTTTTTACCTACCAGATATTGTTAGTGCTAAAGAACAAAAATAGACTAAAACATGACCGAATCGGAGGGTAAAAAGTTCTCATTTTTATATTAATATTAATGAGAATATCATAATTGAGATTAATTCTATAATAGTAATTTAATAAAATAAAAATGACCAATAAACTTTGGGAAGCATCTTTAAAAGAGAAAAAAAATTCAAATCTTTATGCTTTTGAGAAATTTATTTCAAATAAAATCAAAAAAAAATTTAATTTAAATTACAAAACTTTTTTAAATTGGTCTGTTAAAAATTCTCCTGAGTTTTGGAATTATTTTTGGGAATTTTCAGAAATTAAAGGATTGAAAAGTAAAAAAAAAATTAAAAAATCTAAAATATTTTATAAAAATTTATTTTTACCTGGAAGTAAGTTAAATTTTGGTGAGAATTTATTGTCAAAAAATAATGATGATAAGGCAATCACTTTTATAAGCGAAAATGGCTTTAGAGAAGAAAAATCTTGGAGAGAATTAAATTTAAGTACAGGCAAAATTGTAAAGTTTTTAAAGGAAATTAAAATTAAAAAAGGAGACAGAGTTGCAGCTTATATGCCTAATACTATCGAGACAGTTGAGGCGTTTATAGCAGCGAGTACTTTAGGAAGCATTTGGTCATCATGCAGCCCTGATTTTGGTATTAAAGGTGTTGTTGAAAGATTTTCTCAAATTAATCCAAAAGTTTTGTTCATTACAGACCAGTATTTTTACAACGGGAAAAAAATTAATGTATTAGAGAGATTATCTGAAATTTTAAAATCTATTCCATCAATTAAAAATGTTGTGATTGTTAATTATCCTGGAAAAAAATATGTCACTAATAAAAGTAAATATAAGAAAATAAATACAATTAAATGGCGTGAGATTATTCATAATCAATCTGAAAAAATAAATTTTAAAAAGTATGATTTTGAAAGTGAGTTGACTATTTTATATTCAAGTGGAACAACTGGAAAACCAAAATGTATTTGCCACAGAACTGGTGGAGTTCTTCTTCAGCATAAGAAAGAACACCAATTACATTGCGATATAAAAGAAAATGATAATGTGTTTTATTTTACCACTTGTGGTTGGATGATGTGGAATTGGTTAGTAAGCTCGTTAGCTTCAAAGGCATCAATAGTACTTTTTGATGGTTCTCCAATGTATAAATCAAGTGATTTACTTTTAAAAATAGCACATAGAGAAAAAATTACTCTATTTGGAATTAGTGCTAAATATATTGATGCTCTAAGAAAATTAGAACCTAATCTTAAATTTAAATATAAACTTCAAAAACTAAAAACAATATGTTCAACAGGTTCTCCTTTATCAAGTGAAGGTTTTAAATATGTTTACAAAAATATTAAAAAGAAAGTTCATCTCTCATCTATTTCAGGTGGTACAGATATTGTATCGTGTTTTGTTTTAGGAAATATATATCAACCAGTAAATATTGGTGAAATACAAAATTCTGGTTTAGGTTTAGATGTTGATGTCTTTAATGATAGCGGCAAATCTTTAAAAAATTCTAAAGGTGAATTAGTTTGTAAAAATCCATTTCCATCAATGCCTCTTAAATTTTGGAATGATAAAAATGACGTAAAATTTAAAAAAGCTTACTTCAATAGATATAGAAATACTTGGCATCATGGGGATTATGCTGAAAGAAGAAATACCGATGGTTTTATTATACATGGAAGATCTGACACTACCCTTAATCCAGGAGGTGTAAGACTTGGTACTGCTGAAATATATTCTGAGGTTGAAAAGTTTAAAGAAATTAAAGAAGCACTAGTAGTTGGTCAATCTTGGGATAATGATATAAGAATAATTCTTTTCGTTGTAATGAGTAATGAATACATACTTAATGATTCTTTACTTAATAGAATAAAAACTCAAATAAGAATAAATGCATCACCAAGACATGTCCCTAGCAAAGTAATTGTTGTAAAAGATATTCCAAGAACCAAAAGTGGTAAAATTGTTGAGCTTGCAGTTAAAAGCACTATAGAAGGAAGTGTTGTTAAAAATAAAGAAGCTTTGGCAAACCCTGAAGTATTAAAACAATACAAAAATTTGAAACAGTTAAGTTATTAAATGTTAAAAAATATAGTTAAAGATTTAAAACCATCTTCTACGCTAGCAATTAATGAAGCTTCAAAAAAACTTGAAGATGAAGGAAAAAAAATATTTAAATTTGGTTTTGGACAATCACCCTTTAAAGTTCCACAAGACGTAGTAGAGGAGCTTAAAAATAATGCGTATCAAAACAAATATTTGCCCATGCAAGGTCTTTCAGAACTAAGACAATCTGTTGCAAAATACACATCAAAGAAAAAAAATTATGAATATAATTCTGAAAATGTCATCATAGGACCAGGCTCTAAAGAGTTGATGTTTTTACTTCATGTAATATTCGATGGTGAAATTATATTGCCTGCACCTAGTTGGGTTTCTTACGCGCCACAAGCAATATTAGGAAGAAACAAAATTCAAATTTTACAAACAAAAAGAGAAAATAATTGGTTCCCTACAGCTCAAGAAATAGAGGAAGTAATATTAAAAGATAAAAATAAAAATTATTTATTATTTTTAAATTCCCCCAATAATCCTTCAGGACAAGTTTGTGAAAATTTGGAAGAGATTTCTAATGTTGCAAATAAAAATAATCTTATAATTTTATCTGATGAGATATATTCAGAACTGACTTTTACAAAAAATTATAAGTCTATTTCAAATTTTTGTCCTGAAAAAACAATTATCAGCACCGGTCTAAGCAAATGGTGTGGAGCTGGTGGTTGGAGATTGGGATATTTTATTGTTCCAGAGAGCTTAAATGACATAAAAAACATGATTAATGTTTTAGCCAGCGAAACCTTTTCAGCAGTAAGTGCGCCTATCCAATATGCTGCAATAAAAGCATATGAAAACAATCATAGTAAATACATTAATAAATCTAGAAATATTTTAAAGGCTGTCGGCAATTATGTTTATCAAAATTTAAAATCAAACAAAATTTTAATTAATGAACCTCAAGGAGGTTTCTATTTAATGCCTGAATTTTTAAATTCTAAATTTAAAACTTCATCAGAAATGTGTGAAAATATTTTAAAAGAAACAGGTGTTGCATTATTACCTGGATCAGATTTTGGATTTAATGAAAGTAAAATGCTTGCAAGATTAAGCTTTACTGATTTTGATGGAGAAAAATTCATGAATAGTATTAAGGAAGATCAATCTATTGATTTTAATATAATCGAAAAGTTGGCACCAAAGGTTGTAGAAGGTGTTGATAATTTAAAAAAATGGTCAGAAAATCTTTAAAATCAGCCTATACATCTATTATAATTTTTTGGTATGATTAATTTATAAAAAATAACGACATACAATTACAGAGAGGGAAAAATAATGAAAAAAATAATCACATCCCTATCAAGTGCTTTACTGATTTTATTTGCATCACTGTCCTTAACTACAGTTGCTAAATCAGCTGAGTTCTTCACGATAGGAACTGGTGGACCTACTGGAGTATATTTCCAAACAGGTAACGCTATATGTAAAATGCTTCATAAATCAGCAATTAGTGCTGAGCACGGTAGAAAAAAAGGTACAGCTAAAGCGTATAGATGTACTGCTCCATCGACAGGTGGTTCAAACTACAATATTGGACAAATAGCAGCTGGAGAATTTCAATTTGGTGTAGCTCAATCTGACTGGCAATATCACGCAGTAAATGGTTCAAGCAAATGGGAAGGAAAACAGTTTAGTGATTTGAGAGCTGTGTTTTCAGTTCACAACGAACCTTTTCAAATTTGGGCTAGAAAAAAAGCAAGAATTAAAGATTTTGCAGACTTAGAAGGTAAAGTAGTAAACATTGGTAACCCTGGTTCTGGTCAGAGAGGAACTATGGAAGAGCTAATGAAAGCTATGGGTGTTGATAATAGTTTCTTTAAATCAACAACAGAGTTAACTTCTTCAGAGCAAGTGAAAGCTTTATGTGATGGTAAAATTGATGCATTTGGTTATTCGGTTGGATTTCCAAATGGTGCAATGGAACAAGCAGCAACTTGTGCCGCTAAAGCATCTCCAATCAATTTGACTGGACCAGAAGTTCAAGGCTTAATTGATGGTGCTGATTATTATGCGCAGGCTGTAATTCCTAAAGGTACTTATACAAAACAGAAAAAAGATGCTACTACATTTGGTGTTAAAGCAACTGTGGTAACTTCGGCCGATGTTTCTGAAGAATTAGTGTACTTAGTTACAAAAGCAGTTTTTGAAAACTTCGATGATTTCAAAAAACAACATCCAGCATTTGGATTTTTGGAAAAGAAAAACATGATTAAAGATGGTTTATCTGCTCCACTACATCCTGGTGCAATTAAATATTATAAAGAAGCTGGATTAATGTAATCTAAGTTTTTTACTTTTTAAAAGGCCTGGTAATTTTTACCGGGCCTTTTTTTTATGGTATGAATATTTCTTATGAGTGATTCAATTAGCGCCAATATAAAAAATAAAATAAGCGAGGATTTATCACCAACTAGAAACATTACTGGATTTCATTTAAAAGTAGTATCCGCAATAGCTATCATTTGGTCCTTATTTCAACTTTGGTATGCGTCACCATTCCCATTTATGTTGAATTTTGGAATGTTCAAAGGTTTGCCTGCTAGAGCAATACATTTAGGATTTGCATTAACTTTAGCATTTTTAATTTACCCAGTAGCAAAAGGAAAAAAAATTTCATTTTTTGATATTATTATAAGTTTTGTAGGTGCTTTTTCTTGTCTCTATATTTATTTTTTTTATGATCAACTAGTAGAGAGGGGTGGTGTCCTTTTAAGTTTGAAAATCACTGATACATTTAATTTTCCAGTAGAATTAATTTTAGGAGGATGTGGTATTTTAATTCTTTTAGAGGCCACAAGAAGAGCAATTGGATTACCTTTGGTAATAATTGCAACTTGTTTTTTATTATTTTCATATTTTGGAAGGTATGCACCAGAAATAATATCTCATGGAGGCTTGTCTTTAAATAGATTGGTAGGATTTCAATGGTTGGATCAAGAGGCAATATTTGGAATCCCTATTGGGGTTTCCGTAGATTTTATTTTTCTGTTCGTTTTATTTGGTGCCTTACTTGAAACGGCAGGGGGTGGTAAATATTTTTTAGATTTAGCTTTTGCGATGGTTGGTAAAATGAGAGGTGGACCAGCCAAAGCCGCAATTCTAGGTTCAGGAATGACTGGCTTAATTTCAGGATCATCAATTGCTAATACCGTAACTACCGGAACATTTACTATTCCAATAATGAAAAAAACAGGTTTCTCTAAAGAAAAGGCAGGTGCAATTGAGGTTTCATCATCTGTAAATGGACAAATAATGCCGCCTGTAATGGGTGCTGCAGCATTTGTAATGGCAAGTTTTATTGGGGTTACTTATTTTGAAATAGTTAAACATGCTTTTTTACCTGCAATTATTTCCTATATTGCTCTATTTTATATATCTCACCTAGAAGCTTTAAAATTAAATCTTAAAGGAATGGACGATGCGGACGTTCCAAATTTGAAAAAAACATTTTTATCTGGAATTCACTTTTTAATTCCTATTTTTGTTTTAATTTATACTCTTGTTTATTTAAGGTTTACTGCCTCGTATTCAATTTTTTATGCAACAATTACTTTAATTTTAGTCAATCTAATCAACTTAATAATTAAAAATAATTATTCTAAAGACTCTTTTAAAGAATGGTTTAATCAAACAATCGTTGGTTTTGAAAAAGGAGCATTAAATATGGTTGCAGTTGGAATTGCAATTGCTACAGCTGGTATCATAGTAGGTGCAGTTGGCTCAACAGGCTTAAGTACAAACTTAATTATTGTTATCGAATCTATTGCTAAAGATAATGTCACAATACTATTATTTTTAACTATAATTTTGTGTTTATTGTTAGGAATGGGTTTACCAACCACTGCAAATTATGTTGTTGTTGCATCTTTGATGGCAACTGTTTTAGTTGATGTTGGTAATGCATCTGGATTTATTTTTCCATTGATTGCAGTCCATTTATTTGTTTTTTATTTTGGATTGATGGCAGATGTAACGCCACCAGTAGGTTTAGCTTCTTATGCAGCTGCGGGAATATCTGGAGGAGATCCATTGAGAACTGGTGTTCAAGCCTTTTGGTATAGTTTAAGAACAGGAATATTACCAATAGTTTTTTTGTTTAATCATGAACTTTTACTTATTGGTATTGAGAATATCTGGCATGGGCTTATTGTTATTATAACTTCACTAATTGGAATTTTAGTTTTTACATCAGCAACTCAAGGTTGGTTTATAAATAAGCTCAAATGGTATGAGATTATTATTTTTTTAATTATTGCTATTTCTTTGTTGTCTCCAGATTTTGTTTTAAATAAATTTTATCCAAAATATAATTATGAAGAAATTAGTAAAATAAATTCATTAAAATTAGATTCAGAAAAAGAAATTCAAATTAAAATAACAAGACCTAGTTTATATGGAGAAAGATATAAACTTTTTGTAATATCGAAAAATACATTTGAGGATCATTTTACTCTAGAGGATTATGGGATTACTTTATTAGAGCAGGATGAAAAAATAATAGTTGATAATTTAAAATGGAATGGAGAAGCAAAAAAAAATGGTTTTGAAATGGGAGATTATATCAGTGAATTCAAAATTGAAAATTCTGATAGACCATCGAAAAATATAGTTTATCCAATTGCTTTAATTTTATTAGTTACTTGTGGATATTTTAATATCAGAAGAAAGGAATGAATTAACCACCTGGACCTAAGTTTGAAGGTTTAACTTTTAAAATTTTCCAAACTCCAGTTGCTGATGTTATAATTTTATTGTTACATTTTAGCTCACAAAATAAAAATATTAATGTATTTGTTTTTTTTAATATTTTTGTGTGCCCAATAACTTCATCACCAACTTTTGAGGCACCAATAAATTTAATATCTAACGAAATAGTTACACATGGAGCATTACCAGCAGATCTGTGAGCTGCGGTTCCAGCACCAGCATCTATTAATGCTGATAGATAGCCTCCATGAGTTATTCCTGCAGCATTTAAGTGATTTTCATTTATAGTAGATTTAAATTCATATTCAGTTTCAGAGATGTTTCTAAACAAAACACCTCCATTATGTTTCATGAACCCTTGGGTTAAACTTATTTGTTCAAACTCATTACTCATAAAATTTACAATACAATTGTTAATAGCAATAATAACAATGTAATAATTATAAAAAAGTAAATTACTGATTTTTGCAAAGAAGCTTTTAATAACCAATCAATCATTTTTATCCTTTTTGGTGGACCGCCCAGAACTCGAATCTGGAATCTCCCGGTTCGTAGCCGAGCGCCTTATCCAATTTGGCCAGCGGTCCAATATTAATTTTATTAAAGATACTGTATTTTATGGTCTTATTAACAAATTTTGTTCAATTAAAACACAGCTTTGCATAAAAAGATTAATTAATGTGATAAAATAACATAAAAATATATTTTATTTGAGTGTATAAGCCTTTTTAATAATGAGCGAAAAACTACTTGTTCCTGACATTGGTGATTTTGAGAATGTTGAGGTAATAGAATTACTTGTAAAGCCAGGAGACACAATCAAGGAAAATGATCCAATAGTCACAATTGAAAGTGATAAATCTAGTGTTGAAATTCCATCAACTATTTCAGGAAAAATTGATACTATTAATGTCAAAGTAGGTGACAAAGTTTCAAAAGGTGATTTACTTTTAAGTTTAAGCAATTCAACCAAAAGTCTCCCAGAAAGCAATCTTCCTAAAGATACAGAAAATATTATTAAACAAGCTGAGGAAGCTATGGCTGTAAATAAAGAGGAGCTGGTGAATGTTCCTGAGCCAGCTAAAGAAAAAAAACAATCTATAATTCAAGTTACAAATGGATTAGACACAGATCCTTCAGAAACTCAAGATTGGCTAGAGTCTTTATCTGCAGTAATTTCAAAAGATGGAAATCAAAGAGCTCATTTTTTAATTAAGGAATTAATTAACAAAGCCTATCGTGAAGGAGCAAATATTCCTTACACCCAAAATACTCCGTATATAAATACCATTCCTCCTGAGGCTGAAATAAAATCAAATGGAGACCAAAATATTGAGAGAAGAATAAGATCTCTGATCAGATGGAATGCAGCTGCAATGGTAGTAAGAGCTAACAAAAAATTTCCAGAATTAGGTGGACACATAGGAACCTTTGCATCTGCTGCAACTTTATATGATGTTGGAATGAATCATTTTTGGAGAGCAAAAAACAATAAATTTGGAGGTGATCTAGTATATTTCCAAGGACACAGTGCACCTGGAATGTATGCTAGAGCATTTTTAGAGGGAAGATTAACTGAGAAACAATTAGATAGTTTTAGACAGGAAGTAAAACCTGGAGGATTATCTTCATACCCTCACCCTTGGCTAATGCCAAATTTTTGGCAATTTCCAACTGTTTCGATGGGGTTAGGACCAATGCTTGCAATTTATCAAGCAAGATACATGAAATATTTAATCAATAGAGGATTGATTAAAGATGAGGGACGAAAGGTCTGGGCTTTTTTAGGAGATGGTGAAATGGATGAACCAGAATCCATGGGTGCAATTGGATTAGCAGCTAGAGAAAAACTAGATAATTTAATTTTTGTAATTAATTGTAATCTCCAAAGACTTGATGGACCTGTAAGAGGAAATGGAAAAATTATACAAGAACTTGAAGGTAGCTTTAGAGGCGCTGGATGGAATGTAATAAAAGTTATTTGGGGTTCATATTGGGACTCATTATTAGCTAATGACAAAACTGGTCAATTAGTAAAAATTATGAATGAAACTGTAGATGGTGAATACCAAGCTATGAAAGCAAGAGATGGTGCATATGTACGAGAAAAGTTTTTTGGAAAAAATCCAGATACTTTGGAGATGGTTTCATCTATGTCAGATAAAGATATTTGGAGATTAAATCGAGGAGGGCACGATCCCCATAAGGTATACGCAGCTTATGATAAAGCAATTAAAAACCAAGGAAGTCCAACAGTTATTATTGCAAAAACAATTAAGGGATATGGAATGGGAAAAACTGGTGAAAGTGTAAACACTACTCACCAAACTAAAAAATTAGATGTGGATGATCTTATGTATTATAGAGATCGTTTTGATGTTCCCCTAACTGATGAACAAGTTAGAAACATAGAATACTTTAGGCCTGATGAGAAATCTCCAGAGATTAGATACATAAAAGAAAGAAGGCTTAAACTAGGAGGCTATTTGCCAGAGAGATCAACCTTTGCAAAACCTATTAAAGCACCATCAAAAGATATTTTTGATTTTATGAAAGTTTCAACTGGTGAAAAAGAAATGTCTACCACAATGGCGCTGGTCAGAATGTTAACTAATTTGTTAAGAGATAAAAATATTTCACCTAGATTAGTTCCAATTATCCCAGATGAAGCAAGAACATTTGGTATGGAAGGATTTTTTCAAAAAATTGGAATATATGCTCATGAAGGACAGAAATATGAGCCCGAGGATGCTGCGCAACTAAGTTCTTATAGAGAAGATAAAAGTGGACAGGTGCTTGAGGAAGGAATTAATGAGGCAGGAGCGATGTCTTCTTGGATAGCAGCTGCAACTGCTTATACAAATCATGATATTGAAATGATTCCAATATACATTTTTTATTCTATGTTTGGATTTCAAAGAATTGGAGATTTAGCTTGGGCTGCTGGTGATAGCCAAGCTAGAGGTTTTTTAGTTGGTGCAACAGCTGGAAGGACAACATTAGCAGGTGAAGGATTACAACATCAAGATGGACATAGTCATTTGATTGCATCAACAATTCCTAATTGTGTAACTTATGATCCTACATTTCACTATGAATTAGCAACTATTTTTAGAGAGGGTCTAAGAAGAATGCATGAGAAGAAAGAAAATGTTTTTTATTATATTACAACAATGAACGAAAATTATTCACATCCTGAAATGCCTAAGGATAAAAATTGTGAAGAGGGAATTCTTAAAGGAATGTATAAGATAAAGGAATTTAACAAATATAAAAAAACAAAACTTCAACTTTTAGGCTCAGGCACGATATTAAGAGAGATGATGTCAGCAGCTGAAATTTTACAAAACGACTATCAAATTGATAGTGAAATATGGAGTGTTACAAGTTTTAATGAGTTAAGAAAAGATGGGATGGAAGTTGAAAGATACAACCTTCTAAATCCCGACAAAACTCCTAAAAAATCATATGTAGAGCAATGTCTTGGAAGTACTGAAGGACCAATTATGGCAGCATCTGATTATATGAGAATGAACTCTGATCAAATAAGACCTTACACAAACAATAAGAGCTTTTATTCTCTAGGTGCAGATGGTTTTGGAAGAAGTGATACTAGAAAAAATTTAAGAAAATTCTTTGAGGTAGATAAAGAACATTTAGTAGCTTATGGATTAAGCATTTTAGCAAAAGAACAATTGATAGCTTCAAAATATGCAAAAGATGCTATGAAAAAATACAAAATTGATGGCGATAAACCTATGCCAACAAAATTATAATGTCAGATATTGAAATTAAGGTACCAAATATAGGAGATTTTAAAGATGTTGAGGTTATTGAAGTATTGGTAAAAAAAGGCCAATCAATAAAAAAAAATGACCCTTTAATTACAATAGAAAGTGATAAGTCTAGCGTAGAAATACCATCTAGTTTTGAAGGTAAAATTTCTAACTTAAATATAAAAGTTGGAGATAAAGTATCTGAAGGAGATTTAATTTTAACTTTAGAAAAGTCATCACAGATAAATCAAAAAGTTGAACAGAAGCCAATAATAGAAAAAGAATTTAAAAAAATTGAAGTAATAAAACCTGAAGTTCAACAAGAAACTAAAGTTTTAAAAAATGTATCTAACATTTCATCAGCAAGCCCAAAAGCTAGAAAATTTGCTAGAGAACTCGGTGTAGATATAAATAAAGTTTTAGGAAGTGAGAGAGATGGAAGAGTTGTTGAAGAAGATATCAAAAAATTTGTAGCATTAAGATCAAACAATAACACTGAGGTTGTTGAGGAAAAAAAACCAAGCAAAATCAAAAATGAATTTGAGCATTCAGATTTTGGTCAAATAGAGATCAAAGATATACCAAGAGTAAAAAAATTATCATCAAAGTATTTAACAAATTCATGGACCACTATACCTCATGTTACAAATCATGATGAGGCTGATATTACAGAAATGGAAAACTTCAGAAATTCTTTGACTGATATTTATACGGGAGAAAAAATTAAAATTACTCCTTTAGCATTTATTGTAAAAGCTTTAGTTGCTTCGTTAAAAAAATTTCCAAGTTTTAATTCTTCAATTGATGAAATTGAAACAGGTAAAATGACAATGAAAAAATATTACCATATAGGTATAGCTGTAGACACTCCAAATGGACTAATGGTTCCAAAAATTAGAAATGCTAATAATAAAAAAATTTCTCATATTAGTAGAGAGTTGAGAGAGGTAAGTGAGCTTTGTAGAAATTTAAAAATAGATAAAAAAGAATTGTTTGGTGGTTCAATGACTATTACTAGTTTGGGTGGAATAGGTGGATCATTTTTTACACCAATAATAAATTATCCTGAAGTAGCAATTTTAGGAGTAGGTAGATCAGAGAAAAAACAAATTTATATAAATGGAAAGTTTCAAACTAGAACAATGCTACCGATTTCTTTGTCTTATGATCATAGAATTATTGATGGAGCTGAGGCAGCAAGATTTAACAATGATCTTAAAGAAAACTTAGGCAAAAATTTTGCTTATAAGCTAGCTGTATAATCAAAAATGTCTAAGCCTATTTCCCTATTAAGTGCTTTGTTATGCACTTTTATATGGGGCACAACTTTTATTGCTCAAGATACTGGCATGGACAATATTGGTCCTTTTACATTTAATGCTGTTAGATTTTTTGTTGGTTTTTTAGCTATTACCCCACTCGTAATTTTATTTGAATTAAAAAATTTTAAACCAGAATTAAAAACAGATAAAAAAACATTTGTAATTTATGTGTCTTTAATAGGATTGTCCTTATTTTTAGGTTCTGCATTACAACAGGTTGCTTTGCTCTATACAGATGTTGCAAATGCAGCCTTTTTTACGATCTTTTATGTACCTATGGTGCCTATCATAATTTATTTGTTTGGAAAAAAATCAATACATTGGAGTGTATGGCCTTCAGTAATTTTATGTTTAATTGGAGGATATTTATTAACAAATTTTTACGATGCAACTGTTAGGTTGGGAGATACCTTGGTTGTACTAGGAGCTTTATTTTGGAGCACACATATTATATTTACTGGAATTATTATTTCTAAATACAATCTTCCACTTACAATTGGAGCAATTCAAACTTTAATCGTAGCTATTTTGTCTTTTTTCATTGGAATTCTTTATGAAGAATTTGTTTGGAACAACATTCTAATGGAAATGTATTCTATATTATATGCTGGAATATTATCTGGAGGATTTGCATTTGTATTACAGATTTATGCACAAAAAAATATTACACCTGCACCAGCAGCAATTATTTTTTCCCTTGAGGGTGTATTTGCAACTGTAGCTGCATGGTTTATTTTAAATCAAGTATTAGATATAAATAATATACTTGGATGTTTTTTTATTTTGTGTGGAGTTTTATTATCACAATTACTCCCACTTATAAAAAGAGAAAAAATTTAATAAATTAAACTAAACAATACTAAAGCAATTATTATTCTATAAATTACAAATGCATTCATAGAAAACTTATTTATAAAAATTAAAAAATATTTAACTGTTAAGAAAGAAAGAATAAAAGAAGATATAATTGCAATTATTACCAAATAATTAAATTCTGTTGGTTGATTAAAAATATCTTTTAAACTAAGTACACTTGCACCAGCTAATGCTGGTATAGATAGTAAAAAAGATATTTTACTCGAATCCACTCTATTAAACTTTAAAATCCTCGCAGCTGTTATTGTAACGCCTGCTCTGCTTACTCCAGGTATCAATGATAAAATTTGCATTGCTCCTATAAATAAAATTGATTGAATATTTAAATTTGTAGAAATTTTTTTATCAAAACGACTTTTGTCAGAAATGTATAAAACAATTGCAAATATTAAAGTTGTCCATGCAATAGTTTCAATGTTTCGTAAACTATAAATTAGCCCTGTAGTGTATAAAATATATCCAAAGATAATTAATGGAACAGATCCAATAATAATTAAACTTATTAGTCTTTTATTTTTATTAATGTTTAATAACTCTTCTTTGAAAAAATAAACTATTGCAAAAAGAGATCCTAGATGAAGGCTAATATCAATTAGTAATGAGCTAGATTTAAATTCATACAAACTTGAAACTAAAATTAAATGTGCAGAAGAACTTATTGGAAGAAATTCTGAGATCCCTTGAATTGCTGAAAGGATTAAAACTTCTATAATATTCTGAAACATAATTTCTTCGTAGCTTATTAAGCTTATATTTCAAACAATACGATTTGATCATATTAGCTATGCATTTATTAGAAACCTGTTTATTTATAACAAAAATGAAAGATTAAAGGTCAATAAATATGACCTATTTAATGCTTTATTTAATAAAATCATTATATAATTTGCCGAAAATTATATTTTTTATGACTGATAAAATGTTAAAATTTGTAAAAATAGGTCAGCAAACTCCACCTAAAAGGGAAGTTGATCAAAGAAAAAAGGATTTTAACGAGATATATGACGAATATATCAACGAAAAAGCTAAAGAACAATCAAGTAGATGTTCTCAGTGTGGAGTTCCTTTCTGTCAGGTTCATTGTCCTTTAAGTAACAATATTCCAGACTGGCTAAAGTTAACTGCCGAGGGAAGATTAAAAGAAGCATACGAGCTTTCACAAAGCACTAATAATATGCCCGAGGTTTGTGGAAGAATCTGTCCGCAAGATAGATTGTGTGAGGGAAATTGTGTAATTGAACAGTCTGGTCACGGAACAGTTACAATTGGTTCCGTTGAAAAATATATAACAGATAACGCCTGGGAACAAGGTTGGGTTAAACCAATTGAAGTTACAAACGAAAAAAATCAAAGTGTTGGAATTATAGGAGCTGGTCCTGCTGGATTAGCGGCAGCAGAACAGTTAAGAAAAAATGGGTATAAAATTACAGTTTATGATCGTTATGATAGAGCTGGAGGATTATTAATATATGGAATTCCAAATTTTAAATTAGAAAAAGAAATAGTTGAAAGACGAACAAAGCTTTTAAGAGATGGTGGAATAGAATTCATACAAAATTTCGAAGTTGGCAAGGATGCAAGCTTAGAGCAATTAAGAAAAAAACATGATGCAGTATTAATTGCAACAGGAGTTTACAAAGCTAGAGAAGTTAATTTACCAGGTAATGATTTAGACAATATTTTTCCAGCAATGGATTTTCTTACAGCATCAAATAAAAAAGGATTGGGCGATGAGGTTGAATTATTTGATAAGGGAATTCTAAATGCAGAGGGAAAAGATGTTGTTGTAATTGGTGGAGGTGATACCGCAATGGATTGTGTGAGAACTTCAGTAAGACAAAAAGCAAAATCAGTAAAATGCTTATACAGAAGAGATAAAGAAAATATGCCTGGTTCAGCAAGAGAAGTTGCAAATGCTGAAGAGGAAGGTGTTGAATTTGTATGGCTATCTAGTCCTAAAGAATTTAAAGGAACTAATAAGGTAGAAAATTTACTTGTAGATCAAATAAAGTTAGGTGAACCAGATGAAACTGGCAGAAGAAAACCCGAAGTACAAGAAGGATCAAGTTATGAAATAAAAGCAGATATGGTTATTAAAGCTCTTGGATTTGATCCAGAGGATTTACCTAATTTATTCGATAGCAATGAACTTCAAGTTACAAAATGGGGAACAATAAAAACTGATTTTGATACTATGGAAACTAATCTAAGTGGCGTTTTTGCTGCTGGGGATATAGTTAGAGGAGCTTCATTAGTTGTTTGGGCAATTAAAGATGGTAGAGACGCAGCAGATTCCATAAAAAATTATTTAGAAACAAAATCCAAAAATGAGAAAAAAGTTGCTTAATGAAAACTTATAAAAAAAATTTTGATCTACTTAAGAAAAACAATGTCTATTCTGAGGATATGGAGCATGATGCGTGTGGAGTAGGTTTAATAGCTTCTACTGAGGGAAAAAAATCCAGGAATGTAGTTGAATATGGAATTGAAGCTTTAAAAGCTGTTTGGCATAGAGGTGCGGTAGATGCTGATGGGAAAACAGGAGATGGAGCTGGAATTCACGTAGAAATTCCAAAAGATTTTTTTATTGAGAAAATTGAAGTTACAGGACACACGCACGATAATTCTGAAATCTGCGTAGGAATGATTTTTCTTCCACGTAATGACTATGCAGCACAAGAGAGCTGTAAAACAATTGTTGAAAGCGAACTAACGAAAAATGATTTTAATATTTATGGATGGAGACAAGTTCCTGTTAATCCAAAGGTTTTAGGTGAAAAAGCTTTTCAAACTATGCCTGAAATTATTCAGGTACTTTTCAAACCTCATAATAAAGAACTTACAAATAAAGATTTGGAGAGAAAAATTTATGAGACAAGAAGAAAAATCGAAAACGAAGCTTTCAAAAAATCATTAAATAATTTTTATATTTGTTCCTTAAGTTCAAAGTCAATTATTTACAAAGGTATGTTCTTAGCCGAAGCAATTTCAGAATTTTATCTAGATTTAAATGATGAAAGGTTTGTATCAAGATACGCAATATTTCATCAGCGGTTTTCAACCAACACAGCTCCAAGTTGGAATCTTGCTCAACCATTCAGAGCAATTGCACACAATGGAGAAATTAATACTTATAGAGGAAACAAAAATTGGATGAAAGTTCATGAACAAGAAATGAATAGTCCATTATTTGATGATATAGAAAATCTTAAGCCAGTTATTCAACAAGGAGCCTCAGATTCTGCGGCTTTAGATAATGTTTTTGAATTATTAAACATTTCAGGTCAACCTGCACCATTAGCTAAATTAATGTTAGTTCCTGATGCATGGTCTAAGAAGAATAAGACTTTACCAAAAGATCATCAGCAATTATTCAATTTTTTAAATAGCACAATGGAACCTTGGGATGGACCTGCCGCTATAGCTGGAACTGACAATGAGTGGGTTATTGCAGCAAACGATAGAAATGGATTAAGACCTCTAAGATATGCAATCACAAAGGATAAGTTATTGTTTGCAGGCTCAGAAACTGGGATGATCGAGCTAAATGAAAAAAGAATTTTATCAAAAGGAAGATTAGGTCCTGGAGAAATTATAGGAGTAAGAATTGAAAAAGGTAAAGTATTTACTAATAAACAAATTAAGGATTACTTAGCAAAAGAGTACAAACATTTTAATTCACAAATTATTGATTTAGATGACAAGCTAACGATTGAGGATGAAAAAAATTCTTTTTCAGGGGATGATCTAAGAAGAAGACAGTATACTTTTGGAATTAGCTTAGAGGATCTTGAATTAATTTTACACCCTATGGCTGAGGATGCAAAAGAGGCCACAGGGTCTATGGGTGATGATACCCCTTTAGCTGTGCTATCAGATAAATATAGACCTCTGTATCATTTTTTTAGACAAAATTTTAGCCAAGTTACAAATCCACCAATAGACTCTTTAAGAGAAAACAAAGTGATGAGTTTAAAAACAAGATTTGGAAATCTAGGCAATATTCTAGATTTTGATAATTTAACAAAACAGAATATTTATGTTCTTAATAGCCCAATTTTATCTAATTCTCAGTTTGAAAAATTCATCAATTTTTTTGGAAATAATTCAACAATAATTGATTGTACTTTTGAAGAAAGTAACAGTTTGTACGAAGCTATCAAAAAAATTCAAAAAGATGCAGAAATTGCTGTTAGACAGGGTGTTACACAATTAATTCTTAGCGATAAAGATTTATCAATTTCAAAACTTCCAATTCCAATGCTGCTTGCAGTTGGCGCAATTAACTCTTTTTTAATTGAGAAAAAATTAAGAGGCTATGTGTCAATCAATGTCCAATCTGGAGAAGCATTAGATACACACTCTTTTGCAACTTTAATTGGTGTTGGAGCAACAACAGTAAATCCTTATTTGGCTTTCGACAGTTTATATCAAAGATTTGAAAAAAAATTATTTGGAAAGTTTAGTTTTGAAGAATGTGTTGAAAGATACATTAAATCTGTCAATGCAGGTTTATTAAAAATTATGTCTAAGATGGGTATCTCTGTTTTAAGTTCTTACAGAGGTGGATGCAATTTTGAGACTGTTGGATTAAGCAGAACTATTGTTTCAGATTATTTTCCAGGAGTTGTGTCTAAAATTTCTGGTATTGGACTTACTGGAATCGAAAAAAAAATAAGAGCAATTCATAAAGAAGCATTTGAAAGCACTGATACAATTCTTCCTATTGGAGGTATTTATAGATATAGAAAAAATGGAGAAACACACCAATATCAAGGGAAACTTATACACTTACTTCAAAGTGCAGTTGGTTCTAATTCTTATGACGCCTATAAAAGATATGCACAAGGTATTTATAATTTACCACCAATAAATTTAAGAGACTTAATTGATTTTAGAGAAAAAAAATTGAAGGGATCAATAGATATTTCAGAAGTAGAACCAATAGAAAATATTTTAAAAAGATTTGGAAGCGGGAGTATGTCTCATGGCGCTTTGTCTAAAGAGGCGCATGAAACTTTAGCTACAGGTATGAATAGAATTAAAGGAGCTTCTTGTAGTGGTGAAGGCGGTGAAGATGAAAAAAGATTTAAAGTGTTAGATAACGGAGATAGTGCAAACTCAAGAGTAAAGCAAATAGCTTCAGCAAGGTTTGGTGTAACAGTTAATTATTTAAATAATTGCAATGAGATTGAAATAAAAATTGCACAAGGTGCAAAGCCAGGAGAAGGTGGACAACTTCCAGGTTTCAAAGTTACTGATGAAATAGCAAAGTTAAGACACTCAACACCTGGAGTAACGCTAATTTCTCCTCCACCACACCACGATATTTATTCAATCGAAGATCTTGCGCAGCTTATTTATGATTTAAAACAGATTAATCCAAAAGCAAGAATTGGAGTAAAATTAGTTGCATCCTCAGGAGTTGGGACTATTGCTGCAGGAGTTGCCAAAGCAAAAGCAGACATAATATTAATTTCAGGACATAACGGAGGAACTGGAGCTACACCGCAAACAAGTGTAAAATACGTAGGTATCCCGTGGGAGATGGGATTAACAGAAGCTAATCAAGTTTTAACATTAAATAATCTTAGACATACAGTTACACTTAGAACTGATGGAGGAATTAAAACAGGTAGAGATGTAGTTATAGCAGCTATGATGGGAGCTGAAGAGTATGGTGTTGCAACAACTGCTTTAGTTGCTATGGGATGCATAATGGTAAGACAATGTCATTCAAATACATGCCCTGTTGGTGTTTGTACTCAAGATGAAAAATTAAGAGAAAAATTTACAGGAACACCAGATAAGGTTGTTAATCTATTTATGTTTATAGCTACTGAGGTTAGAGAAATTTTAGCTAGATTAGGTTTTAAATCATTAAATGATATTATTGGTAGAACTGACTTACTTAGACAAGTTAGCAAGGGTTCAGATAATTTAGATGATTTAGATTTAAATCCTTTATTTGTTCAGGCAGATACTGGGAACAATACTAGATATTGTGAAAACCAAGAAATTAATTCAGTGCCAGATACTCTAGACCAAGAAATATGGCCGGAGATTGAAAAGGCTTTAGATAATTCTGAAAAAATTGAAAAAGAATATTTAATTAAAAATACACATAGAGCAGTTGGGACAAGAATTTCTCATCATTTATATAAAAAATATGGTTATGAAAAACTTGATGATAATTTTTTAGTATTAAACTTTAAAGGATCAGCTGGTCAATCTTTTGGAGCCTTTTCATCCAAAGGTTTGAAGTTAGTATTAAAAGGTGATGCAAATGATTATGTCGGCAAAGGTCTTTCAGGAGCTACAATTTCTATAAGACTACCAGAGGAAAGTAACTTAGTTTCAAATGAAAATACTATCTTAGGAAATACAGTTCTATACGGAGCAACATCTGGAAAACTTTTTGCAGCCGGTCAAGCTGGTGAAAGATTCTCTGTAAGAAATTCAGGTGCAGTTACAGTTATTGAGGGATGTGACTCGAATGGATGTGAGTATATGACTGGTGGAACTGTAGTAATTCTAGGAGATGTTGGAGATAACTTTGCTGCTGGTATGACAGGTGGTATGGCATTTATCTATGACAAATCAAAAGAATTTGAAAAAAAAGTAAACCCAGAGTCAGTAGTTTGGCAGAATGTTGAAACAGATTATTGGAAAGAAAGTTTAAAAAATTTAATCAAAGAACACCATGAAGAGACAGGATCTTTGTTATCTAAAGAAATAATTGAAAATTATGATAATGAAATTAATAATTTCATTCAGGTTTGTCCTAAAGAAATGTTAGATAAACTGAAAAACCCTATCAGCTTAAAAAAAGTTATAAAAGAAGTTAGTTAATTAATAATTTTAATTCATTTAAGATTATATTAAGCCATTTCTTATTTGATAAGCTATGGTCACCTTTTTTTACAATGATCAATTTCTTTTTTGCTTTTGGAAATAGTTTTAAAACTTTTCTAGAATAACTTACTGGTACAGCTTCATCATACTCACCATGCACCATAGTAACATTAATTTTTGAATTTATTTTTTTATTTAAAACTCTATTTTTTCTTCCATCTTTTATAAGCTGATAAGTGATTGGATACTCATAATTCCCATGTTTTAGGTGATATATACCTTTTTGGATTGTTTCTTGCTTTATTTTTTTGGAGAATTTTTTCCACATCAAATTTTCTAAAAACTCAGGTGCCGAGCCAATTCCCAAAAATCCCATAATTTGTTTTTTAAATATTTTGAATTGTCTTAAAGCAATCCAAGCGCCCATACTTGAACCAATGACATAAAAATTATTATTTTTTATATATTTATTTATCAATATAGAAGTTTCTTTAGTCCATTTTGAAATATTTCCATTTATGAATTTACCTGTAGATTTTCCATGACCTGAATATTCTAAAGCAAGAAAACTTATTTTATTTTTTCTTGCAAATTTTAAAAAAGCTTCTGGCTTTTTTCCCTCAAGATCTGACATAAATCCATGTAAGAAAACTATGAATGGAGAATTTTTATAAATTTTACAAATATGTCTAATTTTCTTAGTCTTTGAAATTTTGTGGAATCTGAAATTTGCCATAATCGTTTATAAGAATTGCTAATTAATATATAATCATATCAAATGTCATCTAATTTAAAAGTTTTGCAAGTAATACCAAAACTTGGATATGGTGGTGCAGAGACCGGCTGTTATGATATTGCTCACTATTTGCCAGAAAACGGTTGTAAGTCATTTATAGTTACTAGTGGTGGTGAGTTACTTAAATTTGTAGATAAAAATAAAGTAAAAGTTTTTAGACTTCCAGTTCAGAGTAAAAATCCAATATTAATTTTAATTAATGCAATAATTTTAACTTTTATTATTTTAATTAATAATATTTCGATCATACACGCCAGAAGTAGAGCGCCTGCATGGTCTTGTTTAATAGCCTCCAAGATAACAAGCAGAAAGTTTGTAACTACATTTCATGGAACTTATAATTTTAAAAGTAATTTGAAAAAATTATATAATTCAGTAATGGTTCGATCTGATTTAATTATTGCAGGATCAAATTTTATTTTTTCACACATCAAAGAAAATTATTCAAATTATTTAAATCAAAAAAAAAAATTATTAGTAGTATTTAGGGGAATTAATGTTGATTATTTTGATCCAACTACAAAACTTGAAACTGAAGAAAAAAAATTATTAAAACAATGGGAAATAGAAAAAGATAAAAAGATTATACTTTTGCCTGGTAGATTAACTACCTGGAAGGGACAAGAGGTATTTATTGAAGCAATTAATCTGGCAAATATTGAATTAGGTTATGAGGCATTTTATGCTGTTATCCTTGGAAGTGATCAGGGAAGAGACTTGTATAAAAAAAAACTAATAAGACTTTCAGAACAATATAGGTTAACTAAACAGCTAAGATTTATCGATCACTGCAAAGATATGGCGTTAGCTTACAAAGTGTCTGATATAATTGTTTCAGCTTCTATTGAACCAGAAGCTTTTGGTAGAGTTTCTGTAGAGGCCCAATCTATGGAGAAACCAATTATTGCGAGTAATATTGGTGGCTCTAATGAGACTGTCATTGATGAAAAAACAGGCTATTTATTTAAAGCGGGTGATGCAAAGTCTTTAAGTCAGAAAATTTTAAAAACACTGACAATTGACGAAACTCAATTAAAATTAATTGGTGTTGAAGGAAGAAAAAATATAGTTCAAAAATTTAATGTTGAAAAAATGTGCTTTTCTACTTATTCAGAGTATAAAAGATTAATAAATTAAATGCCTATAATTACATTACCTGATGGAAATAATATTGATTTCCCAAATAAAGTTACTGGATTAGAAGTAGCAGAAAAAATTAGCAAATCATTAGCTAAACAAGCAATGGTGATAAGTGTAGATGGTGAGTTAAAAGACTTAGAACATCTAATTGAGAAAGACTGTTCAGTAAAAATTTTTACATCTAAAAATCCTGAGGGTCTAGAAACCATTAGACATGATACTGCTCACATATTAGCAATGGCAGTACAAGAATTGTTTCCAGGAACACAAGTTACGATTGGCCCTGTAATTGAAAACGGATTTTATTATGATTTTGCTAGAAAAGATCCGTTTACAGAAGATGATTTAGCAAAGATTGAAAATAAAATGAAAGAAATTGTTGATCGAGACGAGATTACTAAAAGAGAAGTTTGGGATAGAAATAAAGCCATAGATCATTTTAAAAAAAAAGGTGAAATCTATAAAGCCGAGTTAATTGAGGCAATACCAGAGAATGAGGATGTTTCAATTTATTTTCATGGAGATTGGCATGATCTTTGTAGAGGACCTCATCTTTCTTCAACAGGTAAAATAGGTAAATACTTTAAATTAATGAAAGTTTCAGGAGCTTATTGGAGGGGTGATTCAAACAATGAAATGCTTCAAAGAATTTATGGTACAAGCTGGGCTTCTCAAAAAGATTTAGATGAGCATCTAAAAAGAATAGAAGAAGCAGAAAAAAGAGATCATAGAAAATTAGGAAAAGAAATGGACTTGTTTCATTTTAGAGAAGAAAGTCCAGGCTCAGTTTTTTGGCATGAGAGAGGGTGGGCATTATTTCAAAAATTAATTAATTATATGAGAAGCAGACAGGATGCTGCTGGATACAAAGAGGTAAATACACCTGAAATTTTAGACCGACAATTGTGGGAAAAATCTGGTCACTGGGAAAAGTATGGAGAAAATATGTACACATCAGAAACTCCTGATGAAAAAGTCTTTGCGATAAAACCAATGAATTGTCCAGGTCATATACAAGTATTTAATCAAGGATTGAAAAGTTATAGAGATCTTCCATTACGTATCACAGAATTTGGTAAGGTTCATCGTTACGAACCATCAGGTGCTTTACATGGTTTGCTTAGAGTAAGAGCTTTTACACAAGATGATGCGCATATTTTTTGTGCAGAAGATCAAATTACGAGTGAGTGTTTAAATGTAACAAATTTAATATTAGATATTTATAAAGATCTTGGTTTTGAAAATGTGATTTTAAAATATGCTGATCGACCGGAGGTTAGAGTTGGAGATGATGAGGTTTGGGATAAGGCAGAAGCTTCACTTCTTGAAGCAGTTAAAGCTTCTAAGTTAGAATATAGTATTAATAAAGGTGAAGGTGCCTTCTATGGGCCAAAAATTGAATTTGTTTTAAGAGATGCTATCGGAAGAGATTGGCAATGTGGAACTTTACAAGTTGATTTAAATTTACCTGGAAGATTAGATGCATCATATGTTGATAAGGACGGAACAAAAAAAGTTCCTGTTATGCTTCATAGAGCTCTATTTGGTTCTCTAGAAAGATTTATAGGAATATTGATTGAAAATTATGCTGGTAAATTTCCTTTTTGGATTTCACCTTTACAAACAATGGTAATTCCAATTTCAGAAGAATTTAATGATTATGCAATAGAAGTATCTAAAAAAATTAAAGATGCGGGCATAAGTTCTGCAGTTGATATTAAAAATAATAATTTAAACTATAAAATTAGAGATCATTCTTTAGCAAAAATACCTCTTTTATTAATTTGTGGTAAAAAAGAAGTTGACTCCAATTCAGTAACGATTAGAAGGTTAGACTCTAATAAACAAGAAAATATGGATATAGATTCATTTTTAAAAACTTTCTCTGCTTTAAATAAAGCATCATCAAACTAAGTGGCAGATTTCAAACAAAATTACTTTCAAAGAAGAACAAAGGATAGAGGTCCAAGATCTAATAACCGAATATCTTCACCAGATGTTCAAGTAATTGCAAGTGATGGTGAAAATCTTGGAGTGATCAGTACTAACGAAGCTATATCAATGGCAAAAAACCAAGGATTAGATTTAATTGAAATCGCACCCAATGCTAACCCACCAGTATGTAAAATCATGGATATGGGTAAGTACAAATATGATGCTCAAAAAAAAGCAAATCTTGCAAAAAAGAAACAAAAAATAATTTCATTAAAAGAAATTAAAATGAGACCTGTAACAGAAACTCATGATTACGAATTTAAGGTCAAAAATGCAAAAAAATTTATCTCTAAAGGAGATAAAGTTAAATTTACTATCAGATTTAAAGGGCGAGAGCTCCAACACTCTCATTTAGGCAATGAACTGATGGGTAAAATTAAAGAGGATATGAAGGATATTGGTAGAGTAGAGTTGCAACCCAAATTTGATGGGAAGCAAATGATTATGGTAATTCAACCTTTATAAGCCTTAATAGAGGTTGTAAAATTTAAACATTCTTTGTATAAGTCCGCAGAATTATGCCAAAATTAAAAACAAAAAGCTCTGCAAAAAAAAGATTTAAAATATCAGCTAAGGGTAAAGTTATATCTGCTCAAGCAGGTAAAAGACACGGTATGATTAAACGAACGAATTCACAAATTAGAAAATTAAGAGGCACTACAACTTTGTCTAAACAAGATGGCAAAATTGTTAAATCATACATGCCTTACAGTTTAAGAGGGTAACAATGGCAAGAGTTAAAAGAGGCGTAACAAGTAAAGCAAAACATAAGAAAGTTTTGAAAGCCGTAAAAGGTCAGTGGGGCAGAAGAAAAAATACTATCAGAGTTGCTAAACAAGCTATGGAGAAATCCATGCAGTATGCTTATAGAGATAGAAGAAATAAAAAAAGAGATTTCAAATCATTATGGATACAGAGAATTAATGCCGGTGTAAGAGCAGAGGGTATAACTTATTCAAAATTTATTAATGGTTTAAGTAAATGTGGTGTTACAATAGATAGAAAAATTTTAGCTGAAATTGCCTACGATAGTCCAGAAGCATTTAAAACAATTGTACAAAAAGCTCAATCCGCTTTAAATTAATCTCTATTGTTTTTATTTCTTAAGGAAATAATCTACTAATATGTCAGACATAAAAAATATTAGAGATCAATTTTTATCAAAGCTCAAGAAAGAGCTAAGTTTAGATGAAATCAATTCAATCAAAACAGAGTTATTTGGAAAAAATGGTCAAATTTCATCTTTATTCAAAACTGTAGGATCAATACCAGAGTCTGACAGAAAAACTTTTGCAGCAGACTTGAATAAAATAAAAGATGAACTGCAATCTTTAATTTCAGAAAAGATTAAAGAAATAGAAACAAAAGAAGTTAATCAAAAACTTGAAAAAGAAAAAGTTGATATAACTTTACCTGGAAGACCTTTTGTTAGAGGAAAAATTCATCCTGTATCTCAAACTATAGATGAAATTTCATCTATATTTTCAGAAATAGGTTTTAGTGTTGAAGAAGGACCAGATGTAGAAAATGAATATAATAATTTTACTGCACTAAATACTCCAGATAATCATCCAGCTCGTGATATGCACGATACTTTTTATTTAGACGAAAATAAGGAAGTTCTATTAAGAACGCATACTTCACCAGTTCAAATTAGAACTATGTTAAAAGACAAGCCACCGTTTAAAATTATTGCTCCAGGTAGAACATATAGATCAGATAGTGATCAAACACATGCGCCAATGTTCCATCAGGTTGAGGGCCTTCATATAGATAAAGATATTAACATGGGTCATTTAAAGGGATGTTTAAATTATTTTATTAAAGAGTTCTTTGAAGTGGAAAAAATCAAAATGAGATTTAGACCAAGTCATTTCCCTTTTACAGAACCATCTGCAGAAGTAGATATTGGTTACGAAATTAAAGATGGTAAAATTGTTATAGGAGAAGGGGATCAGTGGCTTGAAATTTTAGGATGTGGAATGGTTCATCCAAACGTTTTAAAAAATGTCAAAGTTGATCCTGCTAAATACCAAGGATATGCATTTGGCATAGGTATAGATAGGTTAGCTATGCTAAAATACGGTATTAATGATTTAAGAGCTTTCTTTGACTGCGATTATAGATGGTTAAATCACTTTGGATTTGATCCACTTGATGTACCCACAAATTATAGAGGTCTAAGTCGATGAAGATAACATTTAATTGGTTAAAAGATCACTTATCTGTAAGTGCTAAGGAAGAAAAGTTACTTGAGAAATTAACTGATATTGGGCTTGAAGTTGAAAGTGTTGAAAATTTATCTGAAGGTTTAGATTTATTCAAAGTAGCAAAAATTTTAAAAACTGAAAAACATCCTAATGCAGACCGTTTAAAAGTTTGTGATGTTGATGTGGGTGAAAAAGAAATTAAGAAGGTCGTATGTGGTGCACCGAATGCCAGAGAAGGTTTAATCACTGTTTATGCTCCTCCTGGTGCGATTATTCCAAAAAATAAAACTAAATTAGTTATAGCAAAAATTAGAGATGTTACATCTTATGGTATGCTTTGTTCTGAATCAGAGCTCAATTTATCTGAAGAAAGTGATGGAATTACTGAGCTTTCGTCTTCGAAATACAACAATAGTATCGGAAAAAGTTTTTTTAATCAATCTAGTTCTAATTTGATTGATTTATCAATTACACCCAACAGACCAGACTGTCTTGGTGTTAGAGGGATAGCTAGAGATTTAGCAGCTTCAGGATTTGGTAAATTAAAACAGATTAAGGAACAAAAAATAAAATCGAAAAAATCTCAAACAATTAAAGTAAAAATTACAAACGAAAAAAACCAAGGATGTTTTTCTTTTGGAAGCTGTTTAGTAACAAATGTAAAAAATACTGAAAGTCCAAAGTGGTTAAAGGATAAATTAATTTCTATAGGTCAAAAACCTATTTCAGCAATTGTTGATATTACAAATTATGTAATGATTGATATTAATCGTCCATTACACGCATATGATGCTGATAAAATTGAAAAAGGTATAATTGTTAGAAACTCAAAATCTGGTGAAGAGTTCACAGCTTTAGATAACAAAACCTATAAACTTGAAGATGATATGTGTGTAATTAGTGATGATAAAGGTGTGTTAGGACTTGGTGGCATCATCGGAGGCACAAGATCTGGAACAGAAATGGATACACAAAATGTTTTAATCGAATCAGCTTATTTTGATCCAAGATCAATCAGAAAAACAGCAAAAGAATTAAATATTGATACAGATGCAAAATTTAGATTTGAAAGAGGAATAGACCAATTATCAATTGAAGAAGGTTTAAATAAAGCAGCTTTTTTAATTAAAGAAATTTGTGGTGGCGAAATTAGTAAGCTAGATATTCAAAAAATCAGTACTTTTAAAAATCAAATAATTAAATTTGATCCAAATTCGTTTGAAAAAGTTGCAGGTTTTAAAATTTTAACAAAAGATATGTTAAAAATTTTAGATAACTTAGGTTTTACATGTAAAAAAAATAAAAAAGTTTTTAAACTAAGTATCCCATCGTGGAGACCAGATATTACTCAGGAAATAGATGTTGTTGAGGAATTAGTAAGAATAGTTGGTTATGATAAAATAAAGATAGAAGAACCTATCAAAGAGAGAAAAAAATCCACTTTAACACAAACTCAAAAATTGTTTCATTTCCTTCAAAGATCTGTTGCTTCAAAAGGTTATTTGGAAGCAATTACTTGGTCTTTCACAGATGCAAAATATAATGATCATTTCAAAGGACAAAATGATGAATTAAAAATTGTGAATCCTATAAGTTCAGAATTAGGAGTTTTAAGAAATTCAATATTTTCAAATTTAATTATGTATATGAGCAAAAATATAGATAGAGGATTCAAAGATTTATCTATTTTTGAAATAGGACCAACATTTTTTGGAAAACAACCTGGTGAACAAAATATAGTAGTCTGTGGTTTATCTGCTGGAAAAAAATCTCGTCTTTCTTGGTTAGAAAAAGAGAGAAATGTCGACGTTTTTGATATTAAAAAAGATGTAGTCCAAACTTTAGTTGAAGCAGGTTACGATGCAGAAAAATTTTTTATTGATAATGAAACACCTGATTATTATCATCCAGGTAAATCAGGAAGATTATTTTTGAACAGAGGTAAAGAAAGTGTGGCTGCATATTTTGGTGAAATTCATCCAAATATCCTTAAGCAAATAGATATGAAAACCGAGTCTTTAGTAGGTTTTGAAATATTTCTTGATAATTTAAAATTACCAAAAAAATCATTAAAAGATCAAAAAACAAAATATTCTGTTTCAGATTATCAAAAGTCAGAACGAGATTTTGCTTTTATAGTTGATAAGAAAATTAAAGTTCAAGATTTGGTAAATGTTGTATCAAATGTTGATAAAAATTTGATTTCTAACATTAAAGTTTTTGATGTTTATGAGGGTGATAATATTCCTGAAAACCAAAAATCAATTGCGATCAGTGTTACAATTCAATCTCAAGAAAAAACTCTTAAAGAAGTGGACTTAGATCAAATAAATAAGTCAATTATAGAAACAGTAGAAAATAAAACTGGCGCTAAAATTCGATCCTAAAGCCAATGAGTACAATCGATAATATAAGAAATTTTGCAATTATTGCGCACATTGATCATGGAAAATCTACTATTGCAGATAGAATAATTCATAGTTGTGGTGGTCTGACTGAAAGAGAGATGAAAGCTCAAGTTTTAGACTCAATGGATATTGAACGAGAAAGAGGTATCACAATTAAAGCTCAAACAGTAAAGCTAAATTATAAAGCGAAAGATGGAAAAGAATATATTTTAAATATTATAGATACGCCAGGCCATGTAGACTTTAGCTATGAGGTAAGTAGATCATTGTATGCGTGTGAAGGGTCTATTTTGATCGTGGATAGTACACAAGGAGTTGAGGCTCAAACTTTAGCAAATGTTTACCAAGCATTAGATACTAATCATGAAATTGTCCCAGTATTAAATAAAGTGGATTTACCAGCTTCTGACTTGGAAAGGACAAAAAAGCAAATCGAGGAAGTAATTGGGATAGATACTGAGAATGCTATTTCGTGTTCAGGAAAAACTGGAGAGGGAATAGGAGACATTTTAGAGCAAATTATAACGACTTTACCAGCACCAAAAGGAGAAAGTTCGTCAGATTTAAAATGTTTACTAGTAGATAGTTGGTACGACACTTATTTAGGTGTTGTCATACTAGTTAGAGTTATAGATGGAAAACTCTCGAAACATATGAAGATTAAAATGATGTCTACAAATCAAGAATATATCGTTGAAAAAGTTGGAGTTTTTACACCAAAGCCAGTTGATATTACTGAATTAAAAACAGGAGAAATAGGGTTCATTACAACAGGAATAAAAGTGTTATCAGAAACAAAAGTTGGAGATACAATTTGTGACGCAACAAAACCATTAAAACAAGCTTTGCCAGGTTTTAAACCAAGCAAACCTGTAGTGTTTTGCGGATTATTTCCAGTAGATAGCTCAGAGTTTCAAAAATTAAAAGATGGTTTGGCCAAGTTACAATTAAATGATGCGAGCTTTTCTTTTGAACCAGAGTCATCTTCAGCTTTAGGATTAGGATTTAGATGTGGTTTTTTAGGTTTGCTTCATCTAGAAATTGTAACAGAACGTCTTGAAAGAGAGTTTGATGTTAATTTATTAACAACAACACCTGGTGTAGTTTATAAAGTACATTTGAATAATGGTGATACTATGGATTTACAAAATCCATCAAGTTTACCAGATCCAACATTAATAAAATATATTGAAGAACCTTGGATTAAGGCAACTATTATTACTCCAGATCAGTACTTAGGTTCAATAATTAAAATATGTCAGGATAAAAGAGGAGTACAAACTAACCTTAGCTATTCTGGGAACAGAGCAGTAGTAAACTACGAACTTCCTTTAAATGAAGTTGTATTTGATTTTAATGATAGACTTAAATCAATGACTAGTGGTTATGCAAGTTTTGATTATGAAATAATTGAGCACAGGGAAGGTGATTTAGTAAAACTTGGAATTTTAGTGAATAGTGAGCCTGTTGATGCTTTAGCTATGATGATACATAAAGATTTTGCTCAAAAAACTGGGAGAGAGGTTTGCGAAAAATTAAAAGATTTAATTCCAAGACATAATTTTATGATTCCTGTTCAAGCTGCGATAGGAGGAAAAATTATTGCAAGAGAGACAATTAAAGGTTTCAAAAAAGATGTTTTGACAAAAATTCATGGTGGTGGAGCAACAGACAGAAAAAGAAAGTTGTTAGAAAAACAAAAAAAAGGTAAAGCTAGATCAAAACAATTCGGAAGAGTAGAAATTCCTCAGGAGGCATTTATAGGAGTTCTTAAAATAACTAAAGATATTTAGTTTAAAGATATGAAAAAAAATATACTGATATTAGGATCGTCTGGCCAAATAGGAAATCATTTAAAAGAATATTTAAATAAAAAAAAATATAAAGTTCTAGAGTTTGATTTAGAAAGATCTAAAGAAGAAGATTTAAGGATTAGTAATAACAAAGTTTTAATACAAAAAATTAAAAGATCTGATTTCATATTCTTTTTAGCCTTTGATGTGGGAGGATCTAGATATTTAAAAAAATATCAAAATACTTTTGAATTTATCTCAAATAATACAAAATTAATGGAAAACACATTTTCACTAATAAAAAAGTATAACAAACCTTTTTTATTTGCCAGCAGTCAAATGTCAAACATGGTTTATTCACCATATGGACTATTAAAAAATATTGGCGAGAAATATTCAGAAGCTTTAGGGGGTTTATCAGTTAAGTTTTGGAACGTATATGGTATCGAAAAAAACCTCCAAAAATCTCATGTAATTACTGATTTTATTTTAATGGCTTTGAAACAAAAAAAAATAAATATGTTAACAAGCGGTAAGGAGAAAAGAGATTTTCTTTTCGCAGAAGATTGTTGTGAAGGTCTTGAAAAAATTTACTTAAATTATAATAAAATAAGAAAATTAAAAAAATCAATCGATTTAACAACTGGAAAATATACTAGTATTAAAGAAATTGCTAAGATAATTAAAAAAATCTTAAAAAATAAAAATATAAATATTAAGATTTACGCGTCAAAAATTAAAGATACAGTTCAGAAAGATAAAAGAAATAATCCTAATATGTTTTTAAAAAAATATTGGAAACCAAAATATTCTTTAGATTCAGGTATTAATAAAATTATAAATTATTATGTTAAAAAGTAATATAGATACAAATTTATGTACAGTTGTAATTCCAACTTTTTTTCCAGACCAAAAAATTTTTGATAATCTAAAAAGTTTTCCAAATAATATAAAAATATTGATTATTGATAATAGCTATAACGATGATTTAAAAATGAAATTGAAAAATTTCAAAAATTGTCAATATTTTAACATTGGAGATGTTGGGCTTGGCAAAACATTTAATTTTGCACTCAAGAAGATTAAGACGCCTTATGTATTACTCAGTCAACCTGATGTTGTTCTTAGAGAAAAATGTTTAGAAAATTTGTTAGATGGATTTAATAAATATCCTAACGCTGGTATGGTGGCGCCTATAGTTTATGATAACGGTTCCTTTAGTGACTTTGATCATTACGATCTTAGATATTCAAAAAATAAAAAAGAATTTTTTTATAAAAAGATTAAAAAAACACCTAAAAAAATACCTGATGGTGATTTTTGTGTTGATGCTGTAAACGCAACCACAATGTTGATTAAAGTAGAAGCTTTAAAGAAAATAGGAGGGTGGGATGATAATATATATGTTTATTTAGAAGATATTGACATATGCCTACGTTTATATTTAGAAGGATATAGCATTATTAAAATAAAAAATGCCATAGTAGACCATAAGGGTTGGAGTTCACATTTTGATACTATAAAAGAAACAATGAATATAAGCAGAATATGGCACTTTACTTGGTCATCATTATATTTTGAAAATAAATTTACAATAAAATCAATAATTATAAAAAAAATTTTTTTAACAATTTTTATAAGTTTTATAAAGTTAATTTTAAATTTGATAATATTTAGAATAAATAAATCAAAAATAAATTTTATTAAAATATCTGCATGTTACGCATTCATTTTTAATAAAGGTTCTTATTTTAGAGTTAAGCATAAAGTTTAAAATGAACTTAAGAGAAATAATTCTTAATTCCATTGGCTTGTACTCAGAACGTGTATCTAAAGAAGAAGATATAAAAAAAATATTAAAAAAACTCTTACCATATAAAACAGAATATCAACTAATAAGATTAGGGGAAGATGGTGATGGAGGATATTTATTACCGAATGATTTAAATGGAATTAAATATTGTTTTACCGCAGGTGTTGGTCACACGTGTGAATTTGAAAAACAACTTTTAGAAAAATATAATATTATTAGTACAATGATAGACCCAATAATAAACGAGGATGTTATAATTCCAAATAAACTAAAATTTATAAATAAAAAAATCAGTGGATTTGAGGAAGATAATGCAATTACAATTAATAATTTTATAGATAAATCAGAAGATTTTATTTTAAAAATCGATATAGAAGGTCAGGAGTATGAGAATTTAATAGCAATAAGTGAAGATAAATTGAGCAAAGCAAGAATTTTAATTATAGAATTTCATCACTTAAGAGAGTTAAGGTCTAATTTTTTTAATAATTTATTTAATAAAATAATAAATAAAATTCTTCAAAATTTTATAGTGTGCCATACCCATGTTAATAATGGCGGTAAAGTAAAATATTTAAAAAGCATTAAAGTTCCAGATATTATTGAAATGACATTCATAAATAAGAGAAGAGTAAAAAGCGAGATAAACGAATTTGCTGAAATACCTCATTTTTTAGATAAAAAAATTTTAAAAGATAAGCCCGATATTTACATTGATAAAAGCTGGTATGATTTTTAAGGATCTGGAGAGGTGGCCGAGTGGTTGAAGGCGCACGCTTGGAAAGCGTGTAAAGGAGCAATTCTTTCATGGGTTCGAATCCCATTCTCTCCACCATTAAATATGCCACGTTTTTCAACAATAATTTGAGTATTTAACTGTTAAATTATTAAGATAAATCAGCAATTTTTCAAAAAAATGTTATAATTTTTTCTTTCCAAAATTTAAAAAATGACAAGTAAAAATACATATCAAGCAGATTCAATTAAAGTTTTAAAAGGTCTTGAAGCAGTCAGAAAAAGACCAGGGATGTATATAGGAGATACTGATGATGGCACAGGTTTACATCATATGGTTTATGAGGTTGTAGACAACTCGATAGACGAGGCGTTAGCAGGTCATTGTAAAAATATTAATGTAAAAATTAATTCTGATGGAACAGTTACTGTAAATGATGATGGAAGAGGTATCCCTGTCGACATGCATAAAGGGGAAAAAAAATCTGCAGCTGAGGTAATTATGACTCAACTTCATGCTGGTGGTAAGTTTGATCATGACTCATATAAAGTTTCCGGTGGACTACATGGAGTTGGTGTTTCAGTTGTTAATGCATTGTCAGAAAAATTAGAATTAGAAATTAATAGAGATGGAAAAAAACATTTTATAGAGTTTAAAAATGGTGAAGCAAAATCACCTCTAAAGGTAGTTGGTAAATCTAAAAATACAGGTACTCAAATAACATTTTTACCTTCGAAAGATATATTCTCATCAATTAAATTTAGTGCAAATATTTTAATTAAAAGAATGAGAGAGTTAGCTTTCTTAAACAAAGGTATTAAAATAATTTTTACTGATGCTAGTCAAAAAAAAGAAAAAATATCTGAATTTAAATATGATGGTGGTGTTTTAGAGTTTGTAGATTTTTTAGATGAGAAAAGAGAAAAACTACAAAATAAAAATGGTAATGATTTATTTCGAAAACCAATTTACATTGAAGGCAAAAAGAATAACATTGAAATAGAGTGTTCATTAAAATGGAATGCTGGTTATACAGAAGATATATTTCCATACACAAATAATATTTATCAAAAAGATGGCGGAACACATTTATTAGGTTTTAGAAGTGCTCTTACAAGAGTCGTAAATAAATATGCTAATGAAAATAATTTATTAAAAAAGAATAAATTAGCTATTTCAGGAGATGATATTAAAGAGGGCTTAACGTGTGTGCTTTCAACTAAAATCCCTGATCCTAAGTTTTCTTCACAAACCAAAGATAAGCTAGTTTCGTCTGAGGTAAGAATGATTGTTGAAACTTTGGTAAATGAAAAATTATCAATTTGGTTTGATCAAAATCCATCAATTGCCAAAATAGTTTTGGCTAAAGTTATTCAAGCAGCTATGGCTAGAGATGTTGCAAGAAAAGCGAGAGAAAATGTAAGAAGAAAAGGAGCCCTTGAGTTAAGTGGATTACCAGGAAAATTAGCTGATTGTCAAATAGGAAAACAAGAAGGTACGGAATTATTTATAGTTGAGGGAGACTCAGCAGGTGGTTCCGCTAAACAAGGAAGAAATAGAGCAAATCAAGCGGTTTTGCCTTTAAGAGGTAAAATTTTAAACACTTATGTAGAGGACATAAATTTAAAAAAAAATGGCAATGGCAATGGTAATGGTTCAGATCTAAGAACAAAAGCTCTTGCAAAAATGATATCTTCAAATGAGATAGTAACATTAATTAATGCACTGGGACTTGATCCTAAATCTCAGGAAATAGATTTAAAAGATTTAAGATACGGTAAAATAATTATAATGACCGATGCTGATGTTGATGGTTCTCACATAAGAGCATTGTTGTTAACTTTTTTTAATAACAAACCATTTAATAAATTAATTGAAAATGGACATGTTTATTTAGCCCAACCACCATTGTTTAAAATTAATAAAGGTTCAAAAGGGATTTATATTAAAGATGAAAAAGAATTAGAGGATTATATCGTAAATAATAACAAGGAATTAAAGAAATTGAAAAGAGGCTCAAAAGATTATTCAAATGCATTAGATTTAGAAAAATCAAAAATGAATATACAAAGGTTCAAGGGTCTTGGTGAAATGAATCCAGAAGAGTTGTGGAATACAACTTTAGATCCTGAAACTAGAAATTTGCTTCAAGTGCAGTACTCTAAAGATCTTAAAAAAGATCAAAGTCTTATACATACACTAATGGGAAGTGATGTTGCGTTAAGAAAAGATTTCATAGTTTCAAATGCTATCAATGTAAAAAATCTTGATATTTAAAAATGAAGTTTTTTGAAACTTCAAAATACCACTCATTCAAAAAATCTACTTATATTACCTTAAGATGGATTGGTATAATTGGACAGTTAATTGCAGTTAATTTTGTATACTTTGTATTAGATTTTAAATTTGACTTTATAACTTCTAATCTAATTATAATCATTGGCATCATAAGTAATTTTTACTTAATTTTTATTTATAAAAAAACTCAATTATCCGACAGATCAGCTTTCATTTTTTTAGTTATTGATATTTTGCAATTAGCTATTTTACTTTACTTATCAGGTGGAATTCTTAATCCATTTGTTATCTTTATAATTATTCCAAGTGTATTTTCATCATCTAATTTAAGTTTTAGAACAAATACTATGCTTGTATTGTTAACAGCTTTATCAATTATATTTTTAACTTTTTATTCAACAGAATTACCTTCTCCACTTGGAGATCATTTTCATGTAAGCCCTTATTATTATTACTCTATTCCGATTGCTTTGATTATTGCTCTTGTTTTTTTAAATTATTTTGCAATGACATTTGGAACTCAATCTAGGTTAAGAAAAGAAGCTCTTACGAAAATGGAAGAAGTAATGGCCAAAGAACATGAACTATTGTCCTTGGGCGGTCAAGCGGCAGCAGCTGCTCATTCATTAGGAACACCTCTTTCAACCATAAAAATAATTACTCAAGAATTACTAAAACAATTTGAAGGCAATAAAGACGTAGAAAAAGATATTAATTTATTATCTAGTCAGGTTGAAAGATGTAATGAAATACTAAAAAAATTAACTTTAAATCCAGACGAAGAGGATGAGTTTATTGATGTAGATATTACAATTAGAGATTACTTAAATGAAATTTTAAATTCATTTAAAGAGATAAGTACAAAGAAATTTATTTTTAATTTTGATCAAGACTCTAATTCGAAAAAAATAGTTAAATCTATAGAAATTGTTTATGGACTAAGAAATTTTATAGGTAATGCTAATAAATTTTCTGATAAAAATATTTTCATAAATTTAAAGAGTGATAGTGAATTTACTGAAATAAGTATTGAGGATGATGGTCCAGGTTATCCAAAAGATATTTTATCAAAAATAGGAGAGCCATATTTAAAATCAAATAATCCTCAAGATAAATCAAAAACAGGACTGGGTTTAGGTTTGTTTATAGGAAAAACACTGTTAGAAAAAAATTTTGCTTCTGTAATATGTAGAAACTCTAAAACAAGATCAGGCGCAGAAGTAATAATCAAATGGAGAAATACAGATTTATTTAATATTTAATGAAATTTTTTCTTTGTTTCGAACAAAGAGCTAAGTTGAGATATCATTACATCTCCTAACTCATTTACATCAGTAATTTTTATAGCTCTGTTGTAATATCTTGAAACATCATGTCCAATACCAATCGCTAAAATTTCAATATCAGATTTATTCTCAATAAATTTGACCATCTTCTTCAAATGTTTTTCTAAAAAATCACCTGAATTTACTGAAAGTGTTGAGTCATCAACTGGAGCTCCATCAGAAATTACCATTAAAATTTTTCTTTCTTCTTTTCTTTTTTTAATACGGTTGTATGCCCAAGATATAGCTTCGCCATCAATATTTTCTTTTAACAAACCCTCTTTTAACATCAGGCCTAAATTATTTTTTGCTTGTCTCCAATGTGTATCTGCACCTTTATAAATTATATGTCTTAGATCGTTAAGTCTTCCAGGCGTTTTTGGTTTTGAATTTTTAGTCCAAAATTCTCTACTCTGTCCACCTTTCCAGTTTTTTGTAGTAAATCCTAAAATCTCTACTTTGACCGAACATCTTTCAAGTGTCCTTGACAAAATATCTGCACAAATAGCAGCAATCGTTATTGGTCTTCCTCTCATAGAACCAGAATTATCAATAAGTAAAGTTACAACTGTATCTTTAAAATCTAAATCCTTTTCTTTTTTAAATGACAAAGAGTTATATGGATCCATTATTATTCTTGGTAACTTTGAACTATCAAGTAAGCCTTCTTCTAAATCAAATTCCCAAGCTCTATTCTGTTTTGCTAGTAATTGTCTTTGAAGTTTATTAGCTAACTTGGTAATTACATCTTGGAAACCAATTAACTGCTGATCTAAATTTTTCCTAAGTTTATTAGCTTCATCTGCATTTTCTAGATTTTCAGCTTTAACCACTTCGTCGTATTGTGTAGTAAATATTTTATAATCTATATGTACATTATCAATTTTTTTTTGAATTACTTGCTCAGAGTTTTGTTCATCAGACTCAACATCAGATAATTGCTCATCCAAATTAAACTCGTCTATACTATAATCAGCATCAACAGATGCCTCTGTTTGATGTTCATCATTTTCATCTTTGCTATCTTCATTATCTTTATTTTGGTCATCATTTGAGGGATTGTCTTGACCTTGATCTTGATTTTCTTCCTCTTCTTGGTCTTCCTCATCGCTTTGAAAAATATCCATTTCTTCAAGTATTTCAGAAAATTTAGAACTGTATGTATTTTGATTTTCTAAATTATTTAATAAAAACTCTTTATGCTTCTTAATTGATTGCTCAAAATCTTTTTCCCAGAAATTAAGCATTCTAGACGTTAAAGGATTTAGGTCTATATTATGAAAATTTTTAAGCATATATAGCTCAAATGCTTCAGCAACAGGAACATCTTCTTTTGTTTTAAGCTGATCTTTTCTTTTACGATTAATTATTTGTGAATAGTTTTCAGAAAAATTTTTTTGAATTCCTTTTAACATTTTGCCTCCTAGGGCTTCATATCTAATCTTTTCAGCTATATTATATAAAGATCTGGATGAAGTGTTTGAAGGTAAATTTTTTTTGTAAATTTTTTCATTAGAAAACCTTTTTTTAAGTGCTGTAGAGTCTGTTTCAGCCCTTAATTTTATAAAATCACTTGGACTGGTTAGATCATTTATTTCAAAAGATGAAATATCTTTCGTTTTTTTATCTTCAGAAGATTTGTTGTTTATATCAATATCGTCTGCGATTACTTTTGCTGTTGAAGATAAAGCAATTCTAAATTTTTCTTTTAAATTTGTTTCTTTATTGCTCATTTAAATTTGAATATTGATCAAAGACTCAGGCAATTCTTCACCAAAACATCTTTGATAATATTCCGCGATTGTATTTTTCTCAATATCATCGCACTTATTTAAAAAGGTTACTCTAAATGCATATCCGGTATCCTTAAAAATTTCAGAATTTTCAGCCCAATGAAGGACTGTTCTTGGACTCATTACAGTAGATATATCTCCAGCAATAAAACCTTTTCTAGTTAAGGATGCTACTTTAATCATATTAGCAACTTTTTCTTTTCCCTTAGCATTATTTAAATTTTTATTCTTTGATAAAACTATATCCATTTCTCTATCTAGGCTTAGATAGTTTAATGTTGTTACAATATTCCATCTATCCATTTGACCTTGGTTAATTTGCTGTGTTCCGTGATAAAGTCCAGTAGTATCACCAAGCCCAACTGTATTAGATGTAGCAAACAATCTGAAATACTTATTTTGACTTATTACTTTGTTTTTATCTAGTAGCGTGAAATTTCCTTCAGCCTCCAAAACTCTTTGAATAACGAACATAACATCAGGTCTTCCAGCATCATACTCATCAAATACTAAAGCAACTGGATTTTGAATTGACCATGGTAGAATACCCTCATTAAACTGTGTCACTTGTTTTCCATCTTTAAGTACAATTGCATCCTTACCTATTAAATCTATTCGACTAACATGACTGTCTAAATTTACTCGAATACACGGCCAGTTTAGTCTTGCAGCTATTTGCTCTATGTGTGTTGATTTTCCAGTACCATGATATCCTTGTACCAATACTCTTTTATTGAACGCAAATCCTGAAATGATTGCAAGTGTAGTATCTCTATCAAATTTATAGTTTTTATCTATTTCAGGCACATATTCACTTTTTTTTGAAAAGGCATCCACTTCCATTTCAGAATCTATTCCAAAAGATTGTTTTAAAGAAACTTTTATGTCAGGTTGAATGTTAAGGTTTGGAGTCAATTTTTTCCCTATAAGTGTTTTTTAGCTGTGTGTAAGCTAAAGTTATCAGTTTTAATTTTTCCTCGTATTTTTTATTTCCGGCATTCATATCAGGGTGAAATTTTTTAACAAGCACTTTGAATTTTTCTTGTATTTTTTGCCACTTTAAACCCACAGATATTCCCAATATTCCAAATGCTTTAATATCTTTATGATCAAATTTAAATTGACGCATATGATTATAGTCTCCATTGAATTTATCTTTATCAAATTCATCTTTTAATGTTGTGTTCCATAGGACTTTAAAAAAATTATCTGAAGAACTAAAATTTTGAGTAGGTTTGTGCCAAGTCATATCTGACTTTAAAAAATTGATTACTTGATTATCACTCATCCCAGAAAAATAATTCCAGTTTTTGTTAAATTCTTTGACATGTTCTAGACAAAGCATTCTATATTTCCTGCTATTATCCTTCTCAATTGGTGCTCTGTATTCACCAATTTCATTACAATTATTCCAGTCACAAATATTTTTCATGATATAATAATTACTATATGGATATAAATGAATTAATTGCAATTATAAAAAAAAAATTATCAGATCAAATAAATATTCAAAGTATAGATATAGAAGATAAATCTTTTCTTCATAAAAATCACAAAGGCAATCAAGAAGGCAAATATCATTTAAAGCTCAATATAGTTTCTGATGAGTTAAAAAACATGAACAGAATTGAAAGTAATAAAAAAATTTATAAAGTATTAGATAAAGAATTAAAAGACACTATTCACTCAATTCAAATTCAACTATCTTAAGTAATCATTAAAAAATTTTTTCAATCTTTCTTTTGGATATTCAATATTAATTTGTGGAGATCCAATTTTTTTTAAAAGCACTAAATTAATTTTTTGGGATTTATTTTTTTTATCCTTTGTCATGAAAAATAATATTTTATTTATATCTTTTTTTGTAAAAAATTTATTAACAGATATTGCTAGATTTAAATTATTGATATGATTTAATATTAGGTTGTAATCACTTTCTTTAAGTATTTTTAAATTTAAACTAAAACTCAATGCTGTTTTTATACCTAGGATTACTGCTTCACCGTGATTTAATCTCTTATTGTAATTTAAGCTTGCTTCATAAGCATGGCCAAATGTATGTCCAAAATTTAAAATTTTTCTTAAATTTTTTTCTTTCTCGTCTTTTTCAACCACATTTTTTTTAATTTTACAGCTTTCATAAATTGCTTTTTCAATAAATGGAGAGCTCAGTTTAGTAATTTTATTCACATTCTTATTTAAAAATTTAAAGAAATTTTTATCTCTTATCAGAGAATGTTTTAAAATTTCACCATATCCACAAACAATCTCTCTTTTTGGCAGCGATTTAAGAAAATCAACATCTGATATAACTAAGTTTGGTTGATAAAAACTACCAATTAGGTTTTTTCCGTAATGTGAATTTATGCCAGTTTTGCCACCAATCGAAGAGTCAACTTGGGACAAAAGTGTTGTTGGTATATTTATAAATTTCATACCTCTTTTAAAGATACTAGATGCAAAACCACTTACATCACCTGTAATACCCCCACCTATTGATATTATACAGTCATCTCTAGAAAAGTTTTTATTTAATAAAATTTCTAAGATCTTATTAATAATACTAAAGTTTTTATTGGTCTCATTGGCATTAAAAAAACATATATGTATTTTCTTTTTTTTTAATGAATTTTTTATTTTAGTGATAAATTTTTTTGGTACATTTTTATCAACTACAAGAAGACATTGATTGAATGTTAAAGAATTACTCTTAATTATTTTTGATAGGTTAGTAATTAAATTTGATCCAATTATTATTGGATATTTTTGTGTTTTTGTTTCAATTTTTAATTTAATTGGTTTCATAAATTTCTTTAATTTTACCTACTATTTCATTTTTTGTAAGATTATCACATTTGATTTCATATAAGGCTTTAGAATAAATGTTAGTTCGTTTTTTAATTAAATCAATTAAATCATTATCTGTAGCATTAATTGTTAAAGGTCTTTTTTTGCTATTTTTAATTCTTTCAACTAAAATTTTTTCATTCCAATTTAACCAAAATGAATAATGATTTTTTAAAACTTCATTTCTAATATTTTTATTTGCAAAAGCACCTCCCCCAAGAGAGACAACTGTAGAACTAAGTTTTAATTTTTTAAGTGTAGTTTTTTCCTCAATTTTTCTAAAATATTCTTCTCCTTTTGTTTCGAATATTTTTCGAATTGTTGTATTTAAATTTTTCTCTATTTCTTTATCTACATCTACAAAATTTAATTTAAATTTTTTTGCTACTATAGAGCCTATAGAACTCTTACCAGATCCCATCATACCTAGAAAAACTAGATTTTTTTTTGATTTCATAAGTTTAAATATTGAAAAAACACAAATATGTCTTAATTTGAAATTAACTAAAGTTATATGCAATTCAACAAAAATACAAGTTCAGGTAAAAAAAGTATAATCGGACTAGTTATTAAATCTATTTTTGGATTAGTAATTGTTCTTGGCGTTGTTTTAATTCTCAATTCAATTGATTTTCCTGCTCCTAAAAAGGAAATTGAAAAAATTATTCCAAATGAAAATTTTAAAATTGTTAAGTAAAAAATTCTTTTTTATTTTTTTAAGCTTTCTAATTATTTTAAATCCTATTCACGCAGAAGATAATCCAATCGATATATGGAATCTTGAAAAAAAAGAAAATGAAACTGTTGAGGAAGCAGTTATCACCGAAGGTGAAAATAATAATGATCAAATAAGTGTTTTTAATATGCAGTCAGATAAAAATACTGGCTCGATAGAATTAGATGAAAATTTAATATCAAAAGATATCAAAATAGTAGGATTATATGATCCTGCAGAACATGGTTTGACTATTGATATGTGGACGAATTCTGATGGTCAAAAGTTAAAAAATTTATTTAACAGTTTAGAGAAAATTAATCTTTCTAATGATGCATTAGAAATTATGGAAGTCTCATTATTAACTAACGCTCATTATCCTAATCAAAATATTACTGAAAATGAATTTTTAAAATTTAAATCTGATTGGTTAATTAAAAATTCTAATTTAGAACTCATTGAAGAATTTTTGATTAATAATCAAATTGTAAATTCTCATCCCAAACTAACCAGACATTTATTAGACAACTATTTATCAGGCCAAGATATAAAAAAGACCTGTGAATTTTTTACAAAAATTGAAGAACCAGTTGAAGATGAATATTTATCTAAATTAAATTTATATTGTTTGGTTAATTATGGAAAAAATGAAGAAGCTCAATTAATTCTAGATCTTAAAAAAGAGTTAGGTTTTCAAGATGAATATTTTGAAAATAAAATGAATTACCTTTTTGGTTATATTGAGGAAGCATCCAAAGAAATTTCTGAAAGTTCAGTATTTGAGTTTCACTTAGCTCATAGAACAAATCCAGAATTTTCATTTGAGCCCAATGAAAATACGCCTCAATTAATTTGGAAATATTTATCAAATTCAAATTTACTACCAGATCTAAGTAATGTTGACATAAATGATCAAGATAAAATCTTAATTATTGAGAAAGCTGCAAATTATAAAATTTTCTCAGAAAAAGACTTATTTGAATATTATAAAAAATTTCAATTTAATATTGATCAATTGTTAAGTGCAACTGATACTTACAAGTTGTTGTCTCCGTTAGAAGCAAGAGCATTAATTTATCAAAGAGCACTTTTAACGAGTGAACCAGAATTGAAATTGGAATTTTTACAATTGTTGAAGCAGCTATTTGAGGACAACAACATTGGATTAGCTTTTGATATAGAGCTAAATAACTTTTTGAACGAAATTGAAGTAGATAATATTCCCTCAGATTATTTAAGTTTTTACAATAACTTTTCAAAAAATCAGAATTCAGAGTTCAAAAAAATTCAATATAATAATAATATTTTACATCAATCTAAGTGGGTAAATTATTTTAGAGGAGATTATTCAAAATCTGAAATACAAGAAGATTTAAAAAAATTTCTTGATAGAATAATTTTTAGTAATGAAACTTTGTCCACCAAAGATCTAATTTTTATAGAAAGTCTGAAATCAGACGGAGTAGAAATACCTAGCGAGTATAACAGTTTATTTTCACAAAAGCCTTATGAGCTAGATAAAAGTTTAGTGGACTTGATAGAGGCAAATGAAGTTGGAACAGTTTTATTGTCTTTAATTGAGATAATAGGTAATAACAAAATAGAAAATATTGATGAAAAAAGACTTTATTTAATTTCGAATACACTAAATCAAATAAATGCGGATTTAATAAGAAATAAACTATTACTAAAAGTTCTTCCTTTAAAAGTATAAAAATTATAATAACATGCAAATTTTATGGCGATAAGAACGATTATTACTGAACCAAACAAATTACTTCGACAAGTATCAAAACCTGTAGAAGCCGTTGGAAGTGAAGAGCAAAAATTAATGAATGATATGCTCGATACAATGTATGATGCTAATGGTATTGGTCTTGCAGCAATTCAGATTGGTATACCAAAAAGAATTATAGTGATGGATATAAGCAAGGATGAAAACAAAAAAGAGCCCAGATACTTTGTAAATCCTGTAATAAAAAATAAAGATCCGCTTAAGGCAACTTATGAAGAAGGATGTTTATCTGTACCAAATCAATTTGCTGAAATAGATCGACCGAGTAAATGCGAGGTAGAATATTTGGATTACAATGGAAAGAAACAAATACTAAAGGCAGATGGATTGCTTGCAACATGCATACAGCATGAAATGGATCACTTGGAAGGTATATTGTTTATCGACTATCTTTCAAAACTAAAAAAATCAATGATCATAAAGAAACTTTCAAAATTAAAATCAAATACTGCTGAAGTTTAAAAATGTCAAAAAAGTTAGTTTTTATGGGTACGCCCATGTTCGCTGTACCAATTTTAAAATCTCTATATCAAAATGGATATAATATTTCTTGTGTGTATACACAGCCACCTCAAAAATCAAAAAGAGGACAAAAAATTAATAAGTCTCCAATACAAGGTATTTCTGAAACTTTAAATTTAGAATATAGAACGCCACCAGTTTTAAATAATGAAGAGGAGTATAATTTTTTAAACTCTTTAGATGCTGACTTAGCAATAGTTGTTGCTTATGGACAAATTATTCCTAAAAAATTTCTAAGTTTAACTAAAATAGGTTTTATAAATATACATGCATCATTACTGCCTAAATGGAGAGGTGCCGCACCAATTCAAAGATCAATTATGAATTTAGATCAAGAAACTGGAATAAGTATAATGAGGATTGCTGAAAAATTAGATACAGGACCAGTTTGTAATAATTATAAAATTCAACTTAATGAAAATTTGAATGCGTTAGAAATTAGCGAAAAGCTTTCTAACTTAGCAGCAGAAAAAATTTTAGATAACGTAGATGATATTTTAGATGGTAAAGCAAATTTTATTGAACAAGATCATTCGAATGCAACCTATGCATCTAAAATTCAAAAAACCGAAGGTCAAATTAATTGGGATGAAAATGCTGAAAAAATTATTGGTAAGATAAACGGTTTATATCCATCACCAGGAGCATTTTTTATGTTTAATGGAGAAAGATATAAAATCTTAAAAGCTCAAATTGGAAGAGCTCAAGGAAATCCAGGATTAGTATTGAGTGATAATCTTGAAATTGCTTGTGGTAATAATCAATCGATAATTATTAAGGAAATTCAGAGGCAAGGGAAAAGACCTCAAAATATTGGTGAATTTATTCAAGGTTCACAGATAAAAAAAGGTTCAAATATATAAATGTTTAGATATCAGCTTTTGATAGAATATTTAGGCACAAATTACAAAGGTTGGCAAATTCAAAAAAAAAATAAAACCATTCAAGGAATACTTCAAGACAAAATTAGAAAGTTATTAAAAGAAAATATTACTATAGTCGGATCGGGTAGGACAGATGCTGGTGTTCATGCTATCGAGCAGTCATCACATTTTGATTTAAAAAATAAATTATTGAACTTAGATAAATTTATTAACTCAATTAATCACTTTTTAAAAAATGAAAATATTACAATTCTTAAAATAAGAAAAAGAACTAGTAACTTTCATTCAAGATTTTCTGCAAAAAAGAGAGTTTATAAATATTTCATTTTAAATAGAACAAGTTCACCTGTGATTGAAAAAAATCAAGTTTGGCATGTAAGAAAAAAATTAGATTTAGATTTGATGAAATTAGGGGCAAAAAAATTAGTTGGTACTAAAGATTTCTCAACATTTAGGGCTTCAAGTTGCAACGCTAAGAGTCCAATTAGAACGATGGATTTTGTAAAATTAAAATCTTTAAATGATAAAATAGAAATTCAGTTTAAATCTCAATCTTTTCTTCAACAACAAGTACGATCTATGGTTGGTTGTTTAAAATATTTAGGTGAAAAGAAATGGGATTTAAAAAAATTTGACAAAGCTCTAAAGTCTAAAAAAAGGTCACTGTGTGCTCCTCCAGCACCACCTACAGGATTGTTTTTATCTAGAGTTTTTTATTAGATTTTTTTTATTACTCATGGCAAATTTTTTATTTATTCGCCATCTAGACTCTGCTCTTACAATGTACCCACAACAATTTTTTGACTTACACTTACATGGAAATTGTTTGTAATTTTCATCATAACCAAAACCATAATCACAGGTAAATTCTTCACCTTTTTTGATATCTTTAATAGCTTTAACCCAAATTTTTAAACCTTTACCATCATAATCACAATTATTGTCACAAGAATGATTAATTAATCCTGCAGTATTCCATGGAAAATCTCCATCAAGGTCATATCTTTTATTGATAGTAAATAAATAGATTGGTTTACTATTGTCATATTTATCAGACTCTTCAGTTTGTTTTTTTGTAATTAGTTTACCAACGTAATCGATTATCTTTGTACCTTCTTTGATATCTTTAGTAGCATAAAGTCCTCTACCTTTTTTATCGATATCAGATTTTTTAATTTTATATAATTTCATTGAGTTTTATTTAGTTTTTTATTGGGAATTATCAATTAAATTCTATTAAAGCATCAACATGTCTTTGAGTACTATCTTGTAGTGCTTTTAAGTCATATCCACCTTCTAGTATAGATACTACATTACCTCTACAAAATGATTTTGAAATTTCTAAAGTTCTTTTTGTAATTGTATAATAATCTTCAGCATTAAGTTTTAATTGTGCTAAAGGATCATCAATATGTGCATCAAAACCTGCAGAAAACAATAGAAATTCTGGTTTAAATTCTTTTAATTTTTTTAATACTAGTTCATATGCATTTAAATATTCTCTAGCACTTGTTCCAGCTTCAAGTGGAATATTTAAAATATTATTAAATTTTCCAATCTCTTTTTCCGAACCTGAACCTGGATAATATGGAAATTGATGAGTGGAAATATATAAAACTTTTTCATTGTTGAAAAAAATATCTTGTGTCCCATTTCCATGATGGACATCAAAATCAATTATAGCTATTTTTTTATAACCATATTTTTCAATTAAATAATTAGCTCCAACCGCAACATTGTTGTAAATACAAAAGCCCATTGCTTTCTCTTTTTCTGCGTGATGACCTGGTGGTCTTACTGCGCAAAAAGCATTTTTAAATTCTTTTTCCTCCACACCATCAATCGCTGTTATAATTGATCCAACAGCGTCCATTGTTGCTTCTTTGCTACCAGGGGAGACAACTGTATCTCCATCTAAAAAATTAAATCCATTTTGAGGGTATGATCGATCGACATGGTCAATATATTCAGAAGAATGAGTTTTTATTAATATTGATTTTTCAAATTTTGAAGGCTTTTTCCATTTTAAATTTTTGTTATCTAATTTTTTAAAGTTATCAATAACAGCTGTAACCCTATCTATTTTTTCAGGATGTCCATCTCCAGTATTATGATTTTTGTATGTATCAGAAGTAATTAAAGCTGTTTTCACTTAAAATAATTCTTTAAAATATTTGAATAAATTAAAGTTAATTTTTTTAAATCACCTAAAGAAACTGCCTCATCTACTTTATGCATTGTTTTTCCAACCAAACCAAATTCTAAACAGGGAGCAATTTTTTTAATAAATCTTGCATCAGATGTGCCTCCTGTTGTTGAGAGTTCAGGCTTAATTTTAGTAATCTTTTTAATTATATCTTGTATCATATATGTAGTTTGATTTGGTTTAGTTAAAAAAGCTTCACCAGATACACTATATTCAATTTTGTAATTTGACTTATTTTTATTACAAATTTTCTTCAATATTTTATTTATTTTTTTTTTAATTGAATTCGATGAATGTTTGTTGTTAAACCTAATGTTAAAAGTTGCATTAGCTAAACCTGGAATTACGTTATCAGCAGTATTATCAATATTTATTTTTGTAACTTCTAGGTTTGTTGGCTGAAAATCTTTTGTTCCTTTATCAAATTTAATTTCCTTCAATTCTTTCAATATTTGAACAAGAGTAGTTGATGGATTGTTAGCTCTATGAGGATAAGCAACATGACCTTGAACACCTATGACTGAAAGTCTGCCGGTCATACTTCCCCTTCGACCAATTTTAATCATTTCTCCCAATTTATTTGGATTAGTTGGTTCTCCAACTAAACAAAAATTAATTTTCTCTTTTCTTTTTTTTAAGTATTCAACAACTTTTTTTGTACCGTTAATAGCAATTCCTTCTTCATCACCTGTAATTAGTAAGCTTATAGATCCATCAAATTTTTTATTATTTTTAACAAAAATACTGACAGCAGAAACAAAGGCTGCAATAGAGCTTTTCATATCATTTGCTCCTCTTCCAATTAAATGTCCTTTTTGAATTGAGGGTCTGAAAGGATTTACTGTCCAATCTTTTAAGTTTCCAGCAGGTACAACATCTAAGTGACCAGCGTAGCAAAAATTTGGACCTTTGGTTCCAAGTCTTGCATAAAGATTTTTTACTGGTTTAGTGTTTTTTTCTTTAAACTCTAATATTTTAGTTTTGAAACCAAGTTTTCTTAATTGTTTTTCTAAGAATTTCATTACTCCAGCATCTATTGGTGTTATAGATGGGTAACGAATTAGCTCTTTGGCTAATTGTATTTCATTAATGGTTTGCATTTTAATCTCTTAAAAGATCGTTTACTGATGTTTTAGATCTTGTTTTTTCATCAACTTGTTTGATGATTACTGCACAATATAACGAGGGTGCAGCAGGATTATTTTTGTCTGGTAATGATCCAGGAACAACAACTGAGTAAGGAGGTATTTTACCGTGAGTTACTTCACCAGTTTTTCTATTAACGATTTTAGTTGATTGGCCAATATACATACCCATACTTAATACTGAACCTTCACCAACTATTACCCCTTCCACAACTTCTGACATAGCACCTACAAAAACATTATTTTCAATAATAGTCGGAAGCGCTTGTGCTGGTTCTAAAACTCCACCAATACCAGTTCCTGCTGAAATATGACAATTTTTTCCAATCTGACAGCAACTACCTGCACGACTAAATGTATCCATCATTGTTCCTTCATCTATGTAAGCACCAATATTTACATAACTTGGCATTAGAACAACATTTTTAGCAACATATGATCCTTTTCTCATTGCAGTATTTGGTACCATTCTAAAACCTGCTTTTTCAAAATCAGCGTTTGACCATCCGGCTGTTTTTCCTTTTAACAAATGAGCTTTATCTCTCCAAGCTGAGTAGGGACCATCTAAAGTTTCCATTCCATGAATTCTAAAACTTAGCATAATTGCTTTTTTAAGGTGTTGATGAGTTACCCATTCACCATCAATTTTTTCAGCAACTCTAGATTTACCACTATCTAGATCTTCTATTACTTGATTAATAGTATCTTTTAATTTTTGATCTGAATTTTGATTAACTTGATCTTTGTTTTCCCAAGCTTCATTTATAATGTTTTCTATACTCATAGTTTTATTGGTTTTTTAATAACCTTATTTCTTTTAAAAATAAAGTAAGATTTTCAATTTTATAATCAATATATTCTTTATTAGATTCTTTTTTGCCCCATTCTTCATCATTAATTAACCAAGCAGTAATTGTTCCTCGTTCTTTACCTATCGATAAGTTTTTTGCTATATCTTCAATGTACAAAGTTTCCTTTGGATCAATTTTGAATTTTTCTACCATTAAATCGAAAGCTTTAGCTTCTGGTTTTGGGTGATATTCTGCATCTACGATATCAAATATGCCTTCAAATTGGTCGTCAATTCCTAGTGTTGTAGTGATGTGCTTTACATGATTATAACTACCATTAGTGAAGACAAATTTTCTTAGATTTATATTCTCTAACTCATATCTTAATGCCGTATCTTTTTCTAAAAAAGATAAATCAATATCATGAACAAAATCTAAAAATTCTTTAGGATCAATTTCATGATGTATCATTAGACCATTTAAGCTTGTGTTATATTTGTGAAAGTAATTTGTCTGAAGTTCTTTGGCTTTTTTTAAATCTACATTAAGTTTACTTGAGATATATTCAGTCATTTTTCGACTTACTTGGCCAAATACTGCCTCTAGGTCACTATAAAGTACACCATCACAATCAAATAGAATATTTTTAATATGACTTAAATTTTTCATTGTCTAATTAAAGTTCCAGATCCCTCATCTGATAAAAGTTCAAATAGAACAGAATGATTTTTTCTTCCATCTATTATAACAACTCCTTTTACTCCGTTACTAGCAACATCTAAGCAATTATTTATTTTTGGAATCATACCACCAGTAATTGTTTCATTATCGATTAAGTTTTTTATAGACACTGAATTAATTTCCGGAATTAGATTTTTATTGTTATCCAAAACACCTTCTACGTCACTCAATATAATTAACCTTCTTGCGTTAATTTTTTTAGCAATAAAGCCAGCTGCAGTATCTGCATTGACGTTATAAGTCTGATCATTTTTATCTAAACCTAAGGGCGCAATAATAGGCACTTTTTTATTTCCTATAATTTTATCTATTATTGATTGATCTACATTTGTAGGAGAGCCCACAAAACCAAGCTCTTCATTTTCTTGGACAACTGTTAAAATATTATTTTCCTTGGAATTAATACTCTGACTTTCGCAATTTTGCTGATCTAGAGCATTGATAATTTCTTTATTAAAATCAATTAATACTTCTTCTACAACTTTAATAGTTTCTTTGTTGGTTACCCTTAATCCTTTTATAAATTTACTTTCTAAACCTATCTCATTAAGTTTATTGCTTATTCTTTTCCCACCTCCATGAACAATAATAGGAGTAAATCCTAGTTTATTTAGTGTTGAAATATCTTTAATAAAAATATTAAAAAGATTTTGATCAATTAAAACGCTACCACCACATTTAATAACAATATATTCATCGTTATATTTTTCTAAATATTTTTTTACTTCTTCAGTTGAAGGACCATCGAGTGGTAGAATTGTTTTTAATTCTTCTTCTTTTATATCCAACATTAAGTTGTTGTTTTAACAGTGGTTCGTTTCATTATAAAAACTTGTTGTGCCATAGTTAAAATATTATTTACTGTCCAATATATTACCAACCCTGCTGGGAAAGGTGCCAAAATTATTGTTAAGAATAATGGAAAGAACATAAATATTTTTGCTTGCATCGGATCTGTTGGTGCAGGATTTAATTTTTGTTGAACCCACATAGAAACACCCATTGCAACAGGCCATGCTCCAATGACTAAAAATGATGGTACATCATAAGGCAATAATCCAAATAGATTAAACAAAGAGGTAGGGTCTCTCTCAGATAAATCTTGTATCCAGCCATAAAAAGGCATTTGTCTCATTTCAATCGTTACAAATAAAACTTTGTATAAAGCAAAGAAAACTGGAATTTGTACAAGTATTGGTAAACAACCAGACATCGGGTTTACTTTCTCTTTTTTATAGAGAGCCATCATTGCTTGTTGCAATTTCATTTTGTCATCTTTGTGTAGCTCTTTTAGTCTCGCCATTTCAGGCTGTAAGGCTTTCATTTTTGCCATGCTTCTAAACGAAAAGTTTGCAAGTGGGAAAAATGCTAATCTTATACAAATTGTAATTGCTATGATAGCTAAGCCGTAATTTCCAAGTAATTTAAAGAAATAATCTATTCCAAAAAATAATGGCTTGGTAATAAAGTATAAAAATCCCCAATCAATTGTTAAGTCAAATTTATCAATGTTTAAAGATTCAGCATATCCATCAATTACATCAACTCTTTTTGCAGCAACAATGATTTGTAAGGTTTCTTCAATCAATGAATTTTCATTAAGTTCCAATGGCTCAGTTGAAACAAAATTTGCTCTGAACTTATCTTTATAATCAAATGTTGTTTTAAATTCTTTTTCTCTAGGTGGAATTAGTGAAGTTACCCAGTACTTATCTCCAATCCCTAGCCATCCTTTTTGAGCTGTTCTTGAAAATTTCTTTTCTTGTATATCATCGTAATCTTCTTCAATAAGTTCATCATCAAGTGTTGCCACTAATCCTTCATGAAGGATATAGAAGTTAGATATATCAGGCATTTCATTTCTAATGATTTGCCCATAAGTATAAAAATCATACTTTTTATCTGTAGGATTGATTACACTTTGTTTAATTGAAAATAAATATTTGTCATCTAAGGCAATCTCTTTTTCAAATGTAATACCTTGATCATTTGTCCAAGATATTTTTATAGGAGATTGATCTGTTAATTTATTATTTCCTAAAACTTTCCAAATAGAATTTGAATTTGGAATTTCAACATTTTTATCAGATGTAATAAAACCACTTTCAATTAAATAACCATCTTTTGAATTTCTTGGTGAAAGAAGTGTAACTTTTTCCTGTGAGTCTAGACTGACGTTATATTGCTTAAAAGTTAGATCATCAATTACACCACCTTTAAGTGAAATAGAACCAACAATACTTTCATTCTCAAAATTAATTCTTTCACTTTGATTTAAAGCTTCTTCTCTAGAAATTTCAGCAACATTTTCTTTTTGATCTAGTGAAGGTGTATCGCTGTTTTGTTCAACTTTATTTCCTTCAGCCATATTTTCTTTAGTAATTGGTGGAGGAGCAAAAAATAGTGAATACAAAACTATAACTGCTGCTGATAATGAAATTGCCGCTACTATATTTTTAGTATCCATATTATTTTAATTTTGTGTTTTTTTTAACAGGATCAAAACCTTCACCACCACCTAAAAATTTGATTGGGTGACAAGATAAGATTCTTTTGATACTTAAAAACGATCCTTTTAACAGACCAAATTCTTTAAGTGCATCAATACTGTATTCTGAGCAAGTAGGTAAATATCTACAAGAATGTCCAAATAGAGGGCTAATCAGATATTTATAACCTTTGATAATTTTAATTAATATATTTGTAAAAATATTCATTATTTTATTTTTTCAAAATCCTGAAATAGAGTTTCTTTTATTAATTTGTATTCATTATTTAGCATAGATGACTTAGCGATAACAAGGAATGAATAGTTAAAATTTATTGATATTTTTTTAACTCCTTCGTTTAAAATATTCCTTAATCTTCTTTTAATCTTATTTCGCTTAACTGCATTCCCTAATTTTTTTTTTGTTACAAAGCTAATGTTGAGTTTTTTGTTATCTTTATTCATTAATCTACCAAAGAAAATAGTTACGTACTTATTTGAAAACTTTTTTTGTTTAAGTAAATTTTTAAATTCTTCGTTTTTTGAAAGAGCAACAATTTTGCTTTTCATTAATTTACACTGATACAGTTAAAGATTTTCTTCCTCTGGCTCTTCTTCTAGCTAAAAGTTTCTTCCCACCTTTAGTCTTCATTTTTGATCTAAAGCCGTGTTTTCGTGCTCTTTTTTTATTTGAAGGTTGGTATGTTCTTTTCATAAATAAATTGATTAAATTTTATAAATTTTGCCCCTTTATATTAGCAATAATAAAAATAGCAAATAGAAGATTTAGGAATAAAATAACAATATTTATGGAAAAAACAAAAAAAATTAAACTATTGATAGGTTTATCTTACTTAATAATTGTCAGTTTATTTTTATATTTTTTCTTTTCAAAATTTAGTCTTCAGGAGATCACATCTTATGATTTTTTGAGAAATAATAGATCTTATTTAATTGAGTTGAAGAATTCTAATATATTTTTAGTTTCGATTATATTTATAATTTTAACTATGCTTTGGGTATTTCCTTTTCTGGGCTTTGGATCTCCTGTAGCACTTATGGGTGGCTTTATTTTTGGAAAATGGATTGGAACACTAGTTGTGATAACTGGTTTAAGTGCAGGTGCAACTTTTTTATACATATTTGGAAATTATTTTTTAAGAGATTTAATTAGAGAAAAATTTCTTAATAAATTTCAAAATCTTGAAATTAAATTTAAAAAATCTGAATTTTTTTATTTACTCGTTTACAGATTTATTGGAGGAGTTCCTTGGCAAATAAGTTGTCTATTGCCAACATTATTTAATGTAAGAGTAAAAAATTTTCTATTTGCAACTTTTTTAGGGATTATACCCCAGACGTTTCTGGCAGTTTCAATTGGAAGTGGGATTGAAAAAGTAATCGATCAAAATTCAGAGGTTCCTGGAATAATGGATATTATCTTTTCTCCAGATATTTATGTTCCTCTTTTAGCGTTTTTTGTACTAATTGTGATTTCAATTATTTTTAGAAAAAAATTTTACAGAAATTAATGGTGCTCCCACCCTGTACTGACCAGGGAACTAGTCATTACCAATGACTTGTTATGCCATTTAACTACAGGAGCTAAAATACATTTAGTAATTTAATGATAATAAAGCATTTTTTTCAAATTATTGCCTTAATTTTTTGATGATAATGATCTATATCTACTAAATAAATGTTATGGGAATTCACTACGATTATAAATCTACAAAAGGCAACAAGCTTATGGAGAAGCAAGCTAAAAGAGAAAGAAAGCTTGCTGAAAAAAAAGCTAAACGTTTAGCTAAAGAAGGCCCAAAAAAAGAAGAGCCCACATCAAAACCATTAGATCCCAATAAACCAATATCGTTAGATTTTTTGACTAATCCCAACAAAGAATGAGTTCTAAAGATAAAAATGAGCGTTTGAGCCTAGCTTTAAGAAAAAATTTAAAAAAAAGAAAACTATTTCAAAAAAAAAATAAAAAAAAATCTAAGTAATGTCTATTCAGCCTGACTCGTGGATTAAGAAGATGTGCAAAGAGCACAATATGATCGAACCATTTTTAGATCATCAAGTTGCGGAGGGAAAAATATCATATGGATTAAGTAGCATGGGTTATGATGTAAGAATCTCTGATGAATATAGAATATTCACTAATGTAAATAATTCTTTAGTCGATCCAAAAAATTTTTCTGATGATAATTTTATTGAGAAAAAGGGACCACATTGCATTATTCCTCCAAACTCATTTGTTTTGGCTAAAACAGTAGAATATTTCAGAATTCCAAAAGATGTACTTTGTATATGTGTTGGTAAAAGTACTTATGCAAGAACTGGTATAATTTGTAATGTAACTCCTATTGAAAACGAATTTGAAGGAAATATAGTTATAGAGTTAAGCAACACTACACCCAATCCAGCAAAAATTTATTCCAATGAAGGTATAGCCCAATTTTTATTTTTTAAATCAGAAACTCAACCAGAGACAACTTATAAATCTAAGAACGGTAAATATCAGGGACAAACTACTATTCAGGTTGCTAAAATTAAAAAGTAAGTTATGGACAAATTTCTGATTGATGGTCCTAGCAAAATCAAGGGTAAAGTTTCAATATCAGGTTCTAAAAATGCTTCACTGCCAATATTAGCAGCTACACTACTTTTTGATTTACCGGTAACTATTAAAAACCTACCAAGAGTAAAAGATATTAGCACTATGCTTAATTTACTAAAGTCTCTTGGATCAAAAATTGAACTTTCTAAAGATAAAAAAACTGCAAAAATTTCAAACAATAAAAATATGAAAACTTTTGCTAGTTATTCATTAGTTAAAACAATGAGAGGTTCAATTTTAGTATTAGGACCCTTAGTTGCAAAATATCATAAGTCAAAAACATCATTACCAGGTGGTTGCTTAATTGGTGCAAGACCAGTTAATTATCATTTGTCAGCTTTAGAAAAACTTGGCATGAATTATGAAATTAAAGACGGTTACATTTTAGCAAAATCTTTTGGCAAACTTAAAGGAGCGTTAATTAGATTTCCAAAAATTACTGTTGGTGCAACTGAAAATTCTATAATTGCTGCATGCTTGGCAAAAGGAAAAACAATATTAAGAAACTGTGCTGTAGAGCCAGAAATAAAAGACCTTACTAACTTTCTCAATTCAGCTGGTGCAAAAATTAATTGGAAAGGGAGAACTTGTACTATCAAAGGAGTAAGTTCATTAAAATCAACAAATTATTCTGTAATGGCTGATAGAATTGAAGCTGGTACTTTTTGTGTAGCTGCAACTCTAGCTAAAGGGAATTTAGAAATAAATAATCTAGATCCAAAAATAATAAATACAGAACTTAATTTATTAAAAAAAACTGGCGCCAAAGTAAAAGTAATCAAAAATAAAATTCATATTAATGGGCCAGACAAAATTAAGTCTATTAAAAATATTAAAACAAAAGAGTTTCCCGGAATTCCAACAGATCTACAGGCGCAATTAATGGTCTTAATGTGTAAAGCAAAAGGAAAAAGTTCAATTACAGAAAATATTTTTGAAAATAGATTTATGCATGTTGCTGAATTACAAAGATTAGGTGCGAATATTACGACTAAAAATAATAAAGCTTATATTGAGGGTAATACGAAATTTATTGGTGCAGAAGTAATGTCTAGTGATCTAAGAGCATCAGTGGCACTTGTCTTAGCAGCTTCAGTTGCACAAGGAAGATCTGTAATTAATAGAATTTATCATTTAGATCGTGGTTATGAAAAAATTGAAAATAAATTAAAAAATATTGGTGTTAAAATAAAAAGATTAAAAAGATGAACAAATATTTAGCTAAAATTATTGCTACAGACAAAGAGGGATTACAAATGATTTCAGCTTGTAGTTCAGGAGCTAAAGTAAAAGTTTCAGATATTAAGTATCTAGAAACTAATAAAGTATTTTTGTTATCAATTGAACGTACTAAAGTAGAAAATGAAAATGAGGATAAAAAAGTCAATAGTATCTGCAGATTTGATTTTGTTGATAAGGTAAAGTCAAAAAATATTGATCAATCAAATCAAGAATTGGTTTTAGAATTAGTAGGAATAGATTATTTGAAAAATAACGATGTTTATGAAATAAATCTCTTTTTTAGTAATAATGCTCATATCGCTTTGACCGCCGAAACGATTGAAGCAATATTAGAGGATCAAAGCGAAATAAAATAAAGTAGAGATGAAAGTTTTAGATAACAGTAAGAAAAATTTTGACAAATTATTGGATGATTTGTTAATTCAAAGAAAGAGAAAAGTTCAATCAAGTTCTGTTTCAGTCACTAACATTATTAAAGATGTTAAAAAAAATGGTGATAAAGCTTTATTAAAATATGAGAAAAAATTTAATAAAAATTCAATAATTGAACCTAGCTCAAATCAAATTCAAAAATCAATTCAATCATTAAATTCTATTGTAAAAAAATCTATCGATACTGCATACAACAGGATTTATAAATTTCACTCATTACAAAAGTTTAAAAATATTTCTTACACTGATAAATTTAAAAATAAACTTGAGTATAAATATTTACCATTAGACTCGGTTGCAATTTATGTACCTGGTTCAACTGCATCCTATCCATCTAGTGTATTGATGAATGCAATTCCAGCTATTGTTGCTGGTGTAAAAAGAATAGTTATGATTAACCCAGGTTACAAAGGAAAACAAAATCCTGCAGTATTGTATGCTGCTAAAAAATGTAAAATTAATGAAATTTACTCAATAGGTGGACCATCTGCTATTGCTGCAGTTTCTTACGGAACTAAAAAAATAAAAAAAGTTGATAAAATTGTAGGCCCTGGAAATGCTTACGTTGCAGCTGCAAAAAAAGAAGTTTTTGGAGATGTTGGAATTGAGGGTATGACTGCTGGTCCTTCTGAAGTTACAATAGTTTGTGACAAGTATTCAAATCCAGAATGGATTGCTAGTGATTTAATAGGACAAGCAGAACATGATGATCTTGCACAGTGCATATTAATTTCAAAAGATAAAAACTTATTAAATAAAGTTAAAACTGAAATAATTAAACAATTAAAAGAGATTCCAAGAGAATCTATTGCAAGGAGAAGTTTGCAAAATAATGGAATTTTAATGCATGTAAATTCAGATAAAAAAATTATAGATATTGTTAACAAAATAGCTCCAGAGCATTTAGAGTTAAATGTTAAAAATTATAAATCTATTGTTTCAAAAATAAAAAATTCAGGATCAATTTGTTTAGGAAAATATGCTGTTATGGCTATGACGGATTATAATGTAGGTTCAAACCATGTTTTACCAACTAACGGATCAGCAAAATATTCAAGTGGTATAAGTGTAAACGAATTCTACAAAAGAATTTCATACATAAACCTATCAAAAAAGGGTATTGAAAGTCTTGGACCATCAGTTATAACACTTGCAAATTATGAAGGCCTGGTTGGGCATGCTCAATCAGTATTAAAAAGAATAAGGAGAAAATAAATTTGTCAAAACAAGACTTACTTGAATTCAAGGGGACTGTGATAGACCTACTCCCGAATGCAATGTTTAGAGTTAAGCTAGAGAATGGTCATACGGTTACAGCTCACACAGCAGGTAAGTTAAGAAAAAACAGAATTAGAGTTCTTCAAGGTGACAATGTAACTGTGGAGATGACACCTTACGATCTTACTAAAGGAAGAATTATCTTTAGAGGATAAATAAGGCTGAGTAGCTCAGGAGTAGAGCAGAGCCCTGAAAAGGCTTGTGTCGGAGGTGCGAATCCTTCCTCAGCCACCACCACAAAGTTTGATCTTGAAATACCTGTAAAAGAAATTAACTTAATTAATATAATAAATAACAAAAGGACGAAGAAATAAGATGAGTACACTACAAGGTAAAATAAAATGGTATAATGGTAAAAAGGGATATGGCTTTATAGAGAGAGACGACAAAGAGAAAGATGCCTTTGTACATGCTTCAGCTGTAAAAGCTGCTGGAATGAGATTTCTTAATGAAGGTGATAAACTTGAATTCACATTAGAAGACGGTCCTAAAGGTCCTTCTGCAGTAAATTTAAAAAAAATAGACTAATTTTCGTAAAATTTCTAAAGGACGTTATTTCTACGTTAGTAGATTAACGTCCTTTTTTTATTTAAGCCTTGAATATTAATAATTTTTGTCTAAAAGGCTGCTCATGAATATAAATATTACATACAGAATTACTTATAGAAGTACTCACAGAATCTGTTTCCATAGCCATTAGGCTATTTATTTATATTATAATTTTCATTCCACATAAAATAAGATAATAACTAAAGGATAAGCTTTGGTGGTGAAATAGTATCACGTCGGTTTGTGGATCCGAAGTCGTAGGAGCGTAACCTACCCAAAGTACCACTAAAATGGAAAAAGATAAAAAACTCAATCCTTCCTTACCATCTGGATTTGAAGATCGTTGGAATAAAAAGTTAGTTTTAAAAAAACAACTTTTAAAAGTGATTGAAAAAAATTTTTTAAAATTTGGAGCTGAACCATTAGAAACCCCTTCTTTTGAGATCAGTGAAAATATTGGTTCGTTTTTAGCAGAGGACGAGGATAACCCTATGTCTGATGTATTCTCATTCAAAGATGGTGATAAAAATATTACACTTAGATATGATCTTTCTAGTCCTTTAGCTAGATTTGTTGCTCAAAACAACCAAGAGCTTCCATCAATTTACAAAAGATACGCAATTCAGAATGTTTTTAGAAATGAAAAAGCAGGAAATGGAAGATACAGAGAGTTCATGCAGGCTGACTTTGATATTGTTGGAAATGTTAATTCAGCTCAAGCTAATGCAGAACTTTGTAATTTAATCTCAAGTACACTCTTAGATTGTGGTTTGAATAAAGATCAATTCACAATCAATATTAGTAACAGAAAAATAGTACAAGGTTTAATTGATGATTTAAAAATATCTGAAGATAAGCAATTAAAAGTAATTAGAGCTATTGATAAATTAGATAAACCTGGATTTGGTTTAAAAGGTGTTGAAGATCTTCTTAAAAAAGAGAGAAAAGATGCAAGCGGTGCAGTTACAAAAGGTGCTGATCTAACAGACGAACAAGCATCACAAATATTAAATTTTTTAAAAATAAAAGACTTAAAACAATTAAAAGAAAATTTAAAAAATCCACTGTCTCAAGAAGGAATTAAAGAGCTTGAGGAAATTTTTGAAATTTTAGGATTTGGTTCTAATTTAGAACAAGTACAAACCAATTTTACTATTGTTAGAGGTTTAGCTTATTATTCTGATTTTATTGTTGAAACTAACTTAAATTTTAAAGTTACAAATAATAAAGGAAAAGAAGTTGATATTGGCAGCATTTGTTCGGGAGGTTCTTATGCAAAGCTTATTTCAAGATTTAAAGGGGTAGATATTCCAGGTACAGGAATTAGTTTTGGTGTGGATAGATTGTTATTTGCACTTTTGCAATTGGATCAGATTAAGGTGGATGATCAAAAGCCTGTTTTAGTCTGTGTGATGGATGAAAAATATCTAAAAAATTATTACGAAATTGTAGATCAATTAAGAGAAAATAACATCAATGCAGAAATTTTTTTAGATACAAAGAAAAATTTAGGTAAGCAATTAACCTTAGCAAATAAGCGTGAATTAAATGTAGCAGTTATATGTGGTGACAATGAATTTAATGAAGGCACAGTAACGATAAAAAATCTCAAAGGTGTTAAAGGTGAAAACAACAAAACATTTCCAAAATCAAATTTAATAGATGAAATCAAAAAACTTATCTGAAAATATTCTTAGATCTGTAAAATCGAAGGGTTACAAATATATAGATTTACCCTCAGTTATTGAGGCTAATCATATCGTTCAAAGGTCAGGTGAAAACTTTAGAAAATTTATTTTTTCATTTACTGATCAAAATGGAAGTGAGCTGTGTCTTAGACCAGATTTAACAATTGCATCCTGCTTAAGATATTTAGAAAATAATTTAAAAGGAAAAGAAAAAATTTTCTATAGTGGTCAAGCTTATAGAAAATCTGACAATAAAAGTGATTCTATTATTCGAGATCAAATTGGATTCGAAATTTTAGGTTCTAAAGATGAAAAAAATGATGATAAAGAAATTATCAATACTTCGCTAAAATCTCTTCAAAATATTAAATATTCTTCAGGCAAATTAACAATAGGAAATGTTGAAATATTTAATTTGTTAATTTCAAAACTAGATATCCCGAAAAGATGGAAGTTAAGATTATCAAGACATTTTTGGAGAGAAGATTACTTTAATGATCTTTTAAAAAGATTGGAAACAAACTCCGATGTAGATCCAACAATCGTTGAAATAGATAAAAAGCGTTATTTAAAAATGCTAAAAGAGGATCTATCAAAAGTAGTAGCAGGTAGAACTATTAATGAGATATTAAATCGATTTGATAACAAAATTAAAGATCCAAGAAGAGCTAGTAAAGGTAAAGGTGTTTCAAAAATTATTAAAGACTTCTTAAAAATCAAATGCCCAATCAATGAGGCTGCATCTGAGTTAAATAAATTTTTTAAAAAAAATAGAATTAATTTGGTGGTCGATCAAAGATATTTTCCTATCTCTAACAACAAAGTTTCAAAACTAAATGTAGTATTTTCAACTTCTTTTGGAAGACAATTAGAATATTACACAGGAATGGTTTTTAAAATTGATGTTAAATCAAAAAATAAATTAAAAAATATTATTAATGGTGGTCGTTATGATCGATTAATTTCTGATCTTGGGTCAAAAAATCAAATACCAGCAGTTGGGGCTGCATTAAATTTAAATTATTAATGAAGAAAAATATTTTAAATATTGGAATTCCTAGCAAAGGTAGACTCAGAAAGGATGTCTTAAACATATTTAAAAAAAATAAATTAAATCTAATTTCAGAAAGAGGAGAAAGAGATTTATTAGGTTCAATTAAACAAAAGAAAAATGTTAAAATTTTATACCTTCATGCAAGAGAAATTATAGAAAGACTAGGAGATGGTTCTTTAGATCTAGGATTTTCCGGATTTGATTTGTTGAAAGAGAGTGAAATAAATATTCAAAAGAAAATTAATGTGATTAAAAAATATGACTTCGGGAAGGCCACGTTAGTAGTTGCAATTCCAGATCCTTGGATTGATGTTCAAACTATTGCTGATTTAGAGGAAATAGCATTTGAGTTTAGAGACAAGAAAAAGAAAAGATTAAGAGTTGCTACCAAATATCCAAATTTAACAAGAGATTTTTTATTTTCCAAAGGGGTTACTCAATTTAAATTAGTAGATAGTTTAGGTGCTACAGAGGCATATCCTTTTACTGGTTCATCAGAAATAATTACTGACATCACTTCAACAGGAGAAACTTTAAAAGCTAATAATCTAAGAATTTTAAAAGATGGTGAAATATTAAAATCAGAGGCTTGTATGATGATATCTAAATCATCCTCTAAAAATAAATCTCTTAAAAGTTTAGCTAGATTACTTTCTAAGAATTAAATCTTTCCAATAAATAAGAATAATTTTAATAATATCTAGGTTTCGAAGGATTGCATAAAGACCAACTAGCATTCCTAAACCAATAATAATTTTAAATATTAATAATAATTCCATTACATATTTTATATATGATATAAAGTGATTCATGGAAGCTATATTTTTAGTTATTTTAATTTTGCTGCTTGGAGCAGTTTCGACAATTCTTTACTTAAATTTAAGATCTAAGCCTGAAGATCAAAAAGAAAATAAAGAAGCTGAAGAAATAGCTAACTTAAAATCTGAAATTTCAAGTTTAAAGGATACTTTAAATACAACAATCAATAGCTCACTTGGAGCAATGTCCACTTCATTTAACAATCTGTCTACTGGAGTAACAAAAGATATGACAGAGGCTTTAACTAAAGTAGATGAAAAAGTTGGAAATTTTAATCAACAAGTTCAACTATTAAATCAAAGCCAAGAAGGAATAACTAAGATTTTAGCTGGTGTTAAAAAATATGGAACTCTTGCAGAGTTTAGTTTGGATGCACTGATTAAAGATTTACTTCCAGCTTCTCAATTCATGACAAATGTGAAAATGAAAGAAAATACAAGTGAGAATGTAGAATTTGCAATTAAGCTACAAGGTGATGTTTTAGTTCCAGTTGATAGTCATTTTCCGGTGGAGAAATTTAAAGCAATTACCGATGGTCATGACGCGGAAGATAAAAGGTTAGTTGCAGATGCTAGAGCAAAATTAGCCACTGCATTTAAAGCAAAAGCTAAAAGTGTAAATGAAAAATATATTGTACCACCAAAAACTACTGACTTTGCAATTGTGTATGCTCCTACAGAAAGTTTATACAAAGAGTTAACTGAATACCAAGACCCAAGTACAAAAGAATTATTAACGCAAGAATTAATGAAAAAATATAAAGTTGTAATTTGTGGCCCTAATACTTTGTCAGCATATTTGCAATCTTTACATATGGGCTTTCAATCCTTGAAAGTTCAAAAGGGTGCAACTGAAATTTACAATCATTTAAAAACAATAAGTACAAGATTTTCAAAACACTTTGACAACATAGTAGTTCTTAGAAAAAAATTAGAAGATGCTATGGGTGTAGTAGATAAATTTGGAACAGATGCGAGATCAATAAATAGAACTTTGGAAAGTATAAAAGATCCAGAACAAGTTGAGAAAGCTGTACAAACAGACAACGTTGAAAAATTTGTTGATAAACAAAGACAAATAAAAAATTAGTTTCTTTTTTTTGATAATACCATTTATAAGAAATCTCATGCAATGGAATCGTAAATATGATTATCCAAAATCTTCAAGAGCAACAGTTGATGGTATTAGAAGATACCTTTTGGGAGAAGAAAAATTACCAAGTGTTACTTCAATTTTAGATGTTACTAAATCTGAGGAGGATAAAGCAGCACTAGCAAATTGGAGAGAGAGAACAGGATATAAAGAAGCTGAAGCTATCACAAAAGCAGCAAGCAGTAGAGGTTCGCAGATGCATAACTACTTAGAATCTTATTTGCTTGGTAGAGAAAATTTAAGTTTTTTTGATGATAATGAACAATATAAATTGATGGCAAAAGAAATAATAGATCATGGTTTAAAAAATAGATTGGAAGAAATATGGGGTGTTGAGTGTACATTGTACTATCCAGATAAGTATGCTGGCACTGCGGACTGTGTTGGAGTTTATGAAGGAAGAGAAACAATTATAGATTTTAAACAAAGCAATAAACCAAAGAAAGCTGAGTATATCGATTCATGGTTATTACAAACCAGCGCTTATTCTTTAGCTCATAATGTTGTGTATAACTCCAATATCACTTCTTGTGTTATTTTGGTCTGCACTGTAGATAAATTATTCCAAGAATTTAAAATTCAAGGACATGATTTAGTCATCTATCAAAATTTGTTTTTAGGAAGATTAAAAAAATTTCATGAACTATCTAATTTAACTTAAAATATATAAGAAAATATGGACAAATTTGTAATCTACGACACTGAAACAACTAATAGCACTATTTGGGGATCAATTATTGAGGTTGGAGCAGTTGTTGTTGATAAAAATTTAAATGAAATTGGTAAGTTAAATATCAGAGGCAGAATGCCAGAAGGAGAAGTGCCTAGTGCTAAAGCTCTATTGGTAAACTCAACAAGTATCGATTTACTTACTAAAGGAAATTATTCTCATTATGAATTTTTAGGAGCAGTTGAAAACTTCTTTTCAAAAGCTGCCCCAGCATTATTCATGGGATGGAGTAACTTAAATTTTGATAGACGTATGTTTCATTTTAATTTTTTTAAAGGTAACAGATATCCTTATATTACTCACTCGTCTCCAAATAAAGAACACGACGGTCTTCATGTTGCAAGAGCTGCACAAACAATTAATTCTGAAACTTTAAAAACTGAACTAACAGATGCTGGAAATGAAAGTCTTGCTCTTGAAGGTTTAGCAAGACAACAAGGATTTGATACTTCACAACAACACACCGCGTATCATGATGCATTTACAAGTTTAAAAATTTTAAGAATTATAAAAGAAAAGCATAATGATAATTGGGAAAAATTTTTGACTACCTCTACAAAGAGTAGTGTGGAATCTATTTTAAAGACAGAGGGTATATATTCAATTTTTGAAAATGTTAAAGGAAGAAATATGATGTATTTAGTTTCAACCTTACATCCAGAACATTGTTTTCATCCAACTTATGCTTCTTGGGGATATCTATGGGATTTAAGAAGAGATCCAGAGCCTTTTCTAAACATGTCAGTTAATGAGCTTAAAGCTAATCTTAAAAAAATCAGTCCAAAAGCTCTAAGAGTTATAAAAACAAATAAAGCGCCTGTTGTATTAGATAAAAAATTTGCATTAAAAGAAAAAGCCTATGCAGATCTAGATTTAGAAACAATTCAAAAAAGAGCTAAATTAGTTAGATCTAGTGAAAACTTATGCAAAAATATTCAAATCATTAATAGAGAAGCTGCAGAAGAAAAGTCACAAACTCAAAACCAAGAAGATTTACTTCCCGAAGAAACTTTGTATGAGAAATTTGTTCCAAACAAAGATACTGCTTTATTCAAAACGTGGCACAGTTCATCATGGGAAGATAAATTAAGATTATTAGATAAATTTCAAGATAAAAGATGTGCATGGTTTGGGCAAAAAATAATTTACCAAGAAGCACCTCACGTATTGCCACCTGATTTATATAAAAATATTAAAAGTGAGATAGCTAGAAGAATTTTGAGTAAAAATAGAGAAAAGTGGCAAACTATAGCAATGGCATACACTGAAATAGACACCTTAAGAGATCAAGCATCTAATAGAGATGATGAAGAAGAACTTAAAAAATTAGATGAAATAAATGAATTTATTATGTCTATTGAAAAAAAATATGAAATTGCATAGTTGACTTTAAAACTTTAATTAATAGAAAGGATTTATGCTTATAGATTTTAAAGATGAAGATTTTGATAGTAAAATCAAAAATGAAGATGTTTCGGTAATTCAGTTTTCAGCTGCTTGGTGTGGTCCTTGCAAAGCTTTAAAACCAGTAATGGATAAATTAGCTGATGAATACAAAGGTAAAGCTGGTTTTTATTATGCTGATGTAGAAGATGGTGGAATAAATACCGGAAGTGCTGCTGGTATAAGAGGGGTACCAACTGTTATTATTTACAAAAAAGGTGTTGAAGTAGATAGAAAAGTTGGTGGAGTGCCCGAAAGCCACATGAAAGAATTTTTAGAAAAAAATATCTAATTCAAATTAAGTATTTCTCCAGCTAGATAAAGAGAACCTGTAATTAAAATTATATCGTTTTTCTTGACCGAAATAGACTTGATTGCTTTAAATATATCCTCTTTGTACTGAGCATTTTTGAAAGAATTTAGTTTGTTTTTTAAGTCTTTACCGCCTATTGAATTAGGTTGGTTTGGAATATCAATAGTGGTCAAGGTTGAGATATTTTTATAATAACTAATATACTCATTATGATCTTTGTTGGACATCATACCTAAGATTAAGTGTTTATTACAATCTAAAGTTTGGAGGTATTCATTTACCACTCTAGCTCCATCAGGATTATGATCTCCAGAAATTAATAATGTATTATTTTTTACAAGTTCTTTTAGTTTTCCAGATTTAATTTCCTGTAATCTTGCAAGATTATTAATATTTTGAATACCACTTACTATTTCATTGTTTTGAATTCCGAGATTTAAAGTTCTTATAGTTGCAATAGCAGTTGATATATTTTCTAGTTGAAACTGACCAAGAACGTTCGGTAGAGGAAGTTTCAAACCTCCCAATTTATCCTCATAGTAAAAAAAACCATTCTCTTGAATTGAATAACTATAGTCTTCATTAAAAAATAACTTATTTGAAGAGTTATGTTTAATAGTTTTTTTAATACATTCCATTGTCTCTTTTTTATTTTGCTTTGCGATAACAATATTTGAATTAAGTAAGGCTGATGTTTTTTCAAAAACAATTTGCTCAATTGTTTGATTTTCTTTTGGAAGCCAGTCGAGATGGTCTTTACTTATAGATGTTACTATACTTGCAAGATTACTCTTTAAAATATTGGTAGCATCAAAACGGTGGAATAAACCACTTTCAATTAAGTTGATATTGTCAGGATATTGGGCAGCTTTATAAAAAAAACAAGCTGATAACATTTCAAAAACAGTTATTGGTTCGTTATTATTAACTTTTTCTACCTCTTCTAATAAATCAGCTAATTCCTCGTCATTTAATTCCTGATTATTAAATACAAATCTTTCATTAATTTTTTGTATATGTGGGCTCGTATACACATTGCATTTTAAATTTGCTTCCTTGAGAATTGCATAAATAGCCTGGATGGTAGAGTTCTTTCCATTAGTTCCAACAACTGATATGGCCTTAATTTTATCTTGAGGATTTCCTAATTTTTTACAAAGATTTTGAATTCTATCTAAAGATAAATCTATTTCTTTAGGATGCAACTTTTGAAAATTGCTGAGTATCTTCTGAAGTTTCATTTTGCTCAGAACTTATAGCAGAATTTTGTTTTAACAATATTGATAATAAAGTTCCTATTTTAGATGCTAGATCTCTTCTCTCTACGATTAAATCAACAAACCCAGTTTTCTCAACATACTCGCTTTTTTGAAAACCTTCTGGCAATTCTTCTTTTACTGTTCCTTGAATAACTCTTGCACCTGCAAATGCAATTAAAGCACCAGGTTCAGCAATATGAATATCACCTAACATTGCATAAGAAGCAGTTATTCCTCCTGCAGTTGGATCTGTAATGCAGACTAAGTAGGGTAAACCATTTTTCTTTAATTCATTAATTGCAAGTGTAGTTCTTGTCATTTGAGACAATGAAATTAAACTTTCCATCATTCTCATTCCTCCACCAGCGCTTATACATATAAATGGTGTTTGATTTTCTATTGCATGTTGAATTCCATATAAAAATGCTTCACCTTCTGCAGCAGCCATTGAAGCTCCTAAAAAATCAAAGTCAGATGCAACAGCTGTTATTTTAATATTATTGATTGTCCCAGATGCAACCATCATTCCACAATCTAATCCAGTTTTCTTACGAGCAATTTTTAATCTATCTTTGTATGATTTAGAGTCTGTCCAATTTAAAGGATCATCTTTTGGAATAGGTGTTTTAAAAACTTCGTAATTGTTTTTTCCAAATAAAATATCAAATCTTTGTTTAGGTTTAATTCTATGATGTTTATTACAATCTGGACATACCCAAAGATTTGCTTCTAAATCTTTTTTTAGAATTGGTCCTCGACAACAACTTGTCCATTCACTTTTTGCGATATCTTCTTTAGTAGCTCGTTCACGTATAGCAGTTTTTATTTTTTCACCTGCTTTAATAATTTTGGTTATCCAGTTCATTGAATTTTATTTCTTAATCTTTTAACGATATTAGTAACATTTGTGACAGTATTTTGTCTTCTTTCAATTGATTTAGATATTTCCTTACATATCGCACTACCAACTACTAAACCATCAGCTTTTTTAAGAGATTTAATCGTCTTTTCTGTAATACCAAAGCCAATCACTACATTTTTTGATTTATTTTGATTTTTAATTTTATTGTATCTTTCCAAGATTTTCTTTGGGGAAACTTTTAGTTTACCCCCTGTAGTTGACAACATGCTAATATAGTAAACCATATCATGCGAGTCCTTTATTATTTTTTTTAATCTAATTTGAGAAGTAGTAGGTGAGACCAGCTGTATAAAATTCACTCCATTCTTTTTACATTTTGATGCAAAATTTTTGTTTTCAGGATAAGGTAAATCTACAACAATTAGTCCATCTACTTTTGATTTTTTACATTTATCTAAAAATTTATTTTCATTGTACTGAAATATCATATTGTAATAACCCATTAGAATAATAGGTGTATTTTTTTTTGATTTTTTAAAATTTTTTGCAATTGAAAATACATCATTAATTTTTATACCGTTTTTAATTGCTCTGTAGGCACTAGTTTGGATTTGACCTCCGTCAGCTATGGGTGTGTTATGTGGAAATCCTAATTCACAAATATCAGCATAATTTGAAATAGACTTTAGAATTTCTAAAGATTTTTTTTTAGTATTATCACCTGCAACTGTATAAGTCAGTAAGGCAGGCCTATTTTCTTTTTTTGCATTTAAAAAAGCTTTATTAAGTAAAGAGCTCATTAATATTTTCCCAATCTTTCTCTTAAAATATCTCTATCTTTTTTTGCATCACCACAAGAGTTAACAATTATAATTGTATCTTTACTTAATTTTGGAGCAATTTTTATTGCCTCAGCAAAAGCATGACTTGGTTCTAAACTTGGATTAAGTTTTTCAAATTTAGTTACCATTACATGTGCACTAAGTGCATCCTCATCTGTTGCATAAGTATATCGTGCTCTTTTAGTATCTTTTAAGAAGCAATGAATAGGACTAACACCAGGATAATCTAAACCAGCACTTATAGACTCTGTATCACTAATTTGTCCTTCATTATTTTGGCAAACATACGAAGCTGCTCCGTGCAAAATACCAACTTTTGCATTTCTACTTAGTGGTGCTGCATGAAGTTTAGATTTTTTTGGACCTCCAGCTTCTACACCAATTAATTCTATTTGTTTTTTATCAAAATCAATAAACTCACTCCAAAATCCATATGCAGAACTACCACCTCCAACACAATTAATTAACTTAATTTTATTTGGAATTTTTTTAAATTCTTTTTTAAGCTGTGTTCTTAATTCTCTAGAAATTTGTGCAGTTGACCAACCACATATTTTTACAAAGATATTTGGTCCAACAGTACTACCAACACACATGTGTGTATTGTCACAATTAGATACCCAATATCGCATGCATTCACTCACTGCATCAACTAAAGTCTGACTTCCAGAATAAACTGGTACTATTTCTGCACCGTTTTTTCTCATAGCGTCACAATTTGGTTTTTGTCTTTTAATGTCTTTAGCACCCATAAAAATTTTGCATTTAAGTCCAAATTTTTTAGCTGCCATACTTAACATTTTTCCTGCATATCCAGCACCAGTATCGCCAACGATATATTTTTTACCCATAGCTTTACAAATTAGTGCATGAACTGTGGCATTATAGATTTTATGTGCACCTCCATTTGCTTCAGAAACTACTTTTGCCCAAATTTGAGCTCCACCTAAATGATTAGACAAATTTTCTAATTTCACAAAAGAGGTTGGAGATCCGATATAATTTTTAAAATAATAATCTCTTTTTTTTAAAAAGGCTTTATTATTTCTAAGTTTCTTAAATTCTTTTGTTAAATCCTCTACTGGTTTTTTCAAAGTTTCAGGTATAAAACTACCCCCAAATTTTCCTCCCCAAAAACCTTGTTGATCGTGTTGATCAATTAATGGAATACCTTTTTTAAGCTTCATTTTTAATTTCATTAACTTTATTTAAAAAAAATTCTATTTTGGATAGGTCTTTTAATCCAGATGTTTCTACACCACCAGATAAATCTATAAAATTTGCCAAATTTTTGAAATTTTTAAGCTCTTCATTGTATTGAATATTTCCAGCAATCATTAATTCCTTATTTAATTTGATATTTTTAATCAAGTCATGATCAAAAGACTGACTTTTCTCGTAACCCTTACTATCAAATAAATAAATATCAGTATGATCAGAATATAATTTATAATTACTCAAATCAGACTTTGATTTTATTGTGAAAGCTGTAATAATTTTCTTTTGATATTTTTCTTTTATCTCTTTTATTTCCTCTGGTGTACAATCATATAGTTGATAGTAATCAAAAGGTAAGTTTTTAATTTTCTCTAAAATATTTACATTTGGTTTTACCAGAACAGCAACATAGTAACTTTGTTTTGGATTATTGATTAAAAGTTTTTTTAAATTTTCATATTCAACATATCTAGAACTTTTTGGATAGTTGCAAATAAATCCTATAAATGTTGGTGGGTGAGGGTGATTAATTAAAAAATTTAAAGTATCAAGATCAGAAATCCCACAAATTTTACAACCCTTAATCATCAGTATAAATGATTAATTAATTTTTTAATATTATTCTTTATATTACCTTTTGTAAGAGATCTTCCAATTACTACTCCTGAAACTTTATTTTTGAAAGCATCTTTTGGTGTCATTACTCTAGCTTGATCATTTGTATTGTCACCTGGCAATCTTATACCGGGCGTGATGATTAAAAAATTTTTGTATTTTTTTCTAATAATTTTTGCCTCCTTTGCAGAACAAACTATCCCGTCACACCCAGATTTTTTAACAATTCCTGCTTGCTTTAAAACAAGTTGTTCAACTGTTTTAGTATAACCAATTTCTTTTAAGGATTTATTGTTAAGACTAGTTAAGACTGTAACTCCTAATATTTTTAAAGTTTTATTAATTTGTTTAGCTTTTTCTTTAATAGCTTTAAGCATGTTAAGTCCACCATTTGCATGCACAGTAATATATTTACATTTTTTTAAATCTTTTAAACTATCAACTGCAGAAAGAGCTGTTTGTGGGATATCATTGATTTTTAAATCTAACCAAAAATCTGATTTATATTTTTCTAAAAATTTTCTTCCATTTTTTGAGTAAAAAAATTGCAATCCAAATTTTGGAATAATCTTTAATTTTTTAGTTTTTATATTATTAAGAATTTTATTTATTTGATTTAAATTTGAAGTATCACAAGCAACAAATATGTTTTTATTCTTCATTATTAATCTTTTTAAACATTTCCTTACTCATTTTCCATGATATCACTTTCTTTTGAGGAACAGCAACTTTTTCACCAGTTTTTGGATTTCTTCTAATGGATGCTTTTTGAGTTTTAACTCTAAATGTTCCAAAATTTCTTAATTCGACGCCGTCCCCTCTACGAAGAGCCCTTTTTATCTCATTTAAAATTATATCAGTAAATTTTTCTAAATCTTTTTTTAAGAAATTTGGGTAGTTATGAGAGAGTTGTTTTAAAAGCTTTGATTTTACAATAGCCAATTTATAACTTCTTCAATTATTCTTTCTCTTCTTCTTTTTTCTTTAAATCTTCAGATAATGATGAAAAAGGTAGGTTTTTACCAGATCCTTCAGATCCATATTTTTCAAGAGCTTCCTTTTTCTCAATTTCTTCAAGTAATTTAATGCTTAATGTTGCTTTTCTTTTATTCATGTCTAAATCTGCTATTGCACAGTCTAATTTTTCACCACCTGTCCATCTACTTGGTCTAGCATCAGCAGCATTAATTGCTATTGCAGATTTTTTAATCTGGAAGTCCATCTCACAACCCTCTGGTCTTACAATAAGTCCTTTGTTATCTGTTGAAACTACTTTGACAGTTATTGTTTGATTTTTTGACTTATCTTTAAACCAGTCAAACGGATCTGCTTGAGTTTGTCTTAAACCAACTCTAATTTTTTGTTCAGAGGATTTGATTTCTAATACCTTAACTTTAAGTTTGTCACCTTTTTTATACTTAGCCAGTTCTTCTTCACCATTATTTAAATAAGTTAAATCATTACAATGTAAAAAAGCATCAATATCTAAGTCTTCTATTTTAACAAATAATGAATATTCATTTTTATTTACAACCTCACCCTCAACAATTGTATCAACCGGGTATTTCTTTTCGAACGTCTCAAAAGGATTATCTTGAGTTAATCTATGTGAAATAGCAACTCTTCTTTTATCTTTATCAATTTCAGTAATTACACAATCTATTTCATCTCCAACTTTAAACATTTTTTTTGCTGAAACATTTTTTTTAGTCCAACTAAGTTCACTTGAGTGAAGTAAAGTTGTTAAACCTGGTTCAAGTTCACAAAAGGCACCAAAATCCATTAATTTTACCACTTTAACTTTGTAAATTTTGTTTAACTCATAGTTTTCAATATGCTCAAAAGGATCTGGTGATAATTGTTTTACAGAACATCCAACTTGTAACTTTTCTTTATCAACGCTTATAACTTTTAGATCATGTTTTTCGCCAATGTTAAATACTTCATCAGGATGATTTACTCTTGAATAAGAAATTTCTTGTAAGTGAACTAATACGTCTAATTCACCGTTAACATTAAAGAAGCATCCAAACGAACTGTACCCTTTTACTTCTGCACCTTTTATAATGTCTCCAACTTTATATTTCTCGATTATTTTTGCTTTATCCTCTTTTTTAAAAGATGAAATTATTTCTCTTCTTGATACACAAGCATTACCTCTAACTTTGTCTAGTTTAATAAGAGCAAATTTTTGTGGCTCATTCATTAAATGACTTATATCTTTTAGAGGTTTGTCACTAATTTGAGATCCTGGTAAAAACATGAGTGAACCTGTATCAATATGCTCAACAATACATCCACCTTTGCACTTAGATGTAATTTTTCCCATTATGGGTTCATTTTTCTCATATGCTTCAACTAGTTTATCCCAACCTTTAATTTTTTGAGCTTTACTTGCTGAAACTAAAACCTCACCATGTTTATCCTCAATTTTTTCAAGTAAAACTGAAATAGTTTCTCCAACTTTAATTTTTTCTGAAAGACCCATGCTCTTTAATTCGTTAATATCTAGAACTGGCTCTGATTTTAGGCCTTCAACAAATAAAAATACAAATTTCTCTGTAATTTTATTTATTTTACCTTCAATTATTTTACCTTCTTCTATTTGAACTTTTGATAGCTGACTACTTAATAATTTTTCGAATTCTTTAGATGCTGGATTAGATAAATCTTTGTAAATTTCCATTAAATATTCATTTTCCTATCTATTATTTTTTTTATTTTTAAAAAACATGACCTTTTATTAAGGTTTGTCGTATTAATCAATAGTGAATCTCTTGTTTTCTTTAATGGGGATATTTTTCTGTTTAGATCACTTTTATCGCGTTTTTTAATGCTTTTTAAGACTTCTTGATAAGTTACCTTTTTTTTCATTTTTTTTAACTCTTTATATCTTCTTAAAGCCCTAGTTTTTACGTTTGCAGTTATATAAAATTTAAAGTTAGCATCAGGGACAATATTGTAAGTGATATCCCTACCATCTAAACAAGAACCTTTATATTTTTTAGGTGGGTTATATGCAAAATTCATTTGAAAAGAATGAACCATTTTTCTTATAGATTTAATTTTAGAAATTATGGAAGCTTCAGTTCCAACTTCATCTGACAGTAAATTTTGGTCTGTCAGATCTTTTATTTTTAATAATTTAATTTTCGATTTTATAAAATTATTATTGAATTTTTTTGGGGACTTAATTTTTAGATAAGCAATAAATCTATAAATTTTTCCAGTATCAAGATAAAACAGATTGTAATGCTTTGAGATAGCTTTGGCCACAGTCCCAGCACCTGCGGCAGCAGGTGAATCAATGGCAATTTTTAAAATATTTTTTCTTTTTATCACTTTTCTAAATTATGAATAATTTTTAAAAAATTAGGAAAAGAAGTATTTATAGAATCTTTGTCGTGAACTTTCCAATTACCACCAAAAGATAAAGCTGCAACTATACTTGTCATGAAAACTCTGTGATCTTTTAAATAATTTTTAATTGTTACTTTTTTATTATAATTTAAGTGTATATTTGGATTACCATAAATTTTAATCGAATTATTTGTTGTAACAGTTTTGACTCCTAGATTTGTTAAAATTTTTTTAGCCCATTCTAGTCTTGGACTTTCCTTTTGATTCAATTCACTTAAATTTTTGAAATAAGAAATACCTTTTGCTTTAGCTGCGACTAAAAAAATAACTAAAAACTCATCAATTGCCCCACTATTTAATTGTGGTGGACAATTAATTGCTTTTAAATTTTTACTACCATATATTTTAATATCAGCTTTCTTTTCACCCTTATAAATTTTTTCATTTTTAAAAGTTATTTTCACTCCCATTTTTTTTAAAATAGTAACTATTCCTATCCTTGATTGATTTATATTTACATTTTTAATTGTTAATTCTGAACTTGGAGATAACGCTGTTAAAACGATGAAGAAAGCGCTGGAACTGATATCAGATGGTATATCATAATTTAAAGCATTAATTTTTTTTACTTTTTTTATTTTAATTTCATCAAAATTTTTATTATTTTTAATAGTGATTGGTAGTTTTAAATATTTACTTAAAAGCTCTGTATGATTTCTTGATTTTTTTGCTTTAATTGTTGTAGTTCCATCAGTTTTCATTCCTGCAAAAATAATTGAACTTTTGCATTGAGCAGATCCTCTATTTTCAAAGTATTTGATAGGTCTTAAATTTGATGATCCATGAATTTTTAGAGGTAAGAATTTGTTATTTCTTAATTTAAATATAGCTCCAAATCTACTTAGTGGATCAGTAACTCTCTTAAAGTCTCTTTTTGATAAACTTTTATCTCCAATCAAATTAATAGTTTCCGGCGTATCTATTAATAATCCAAGAATAAGTCTTCCTAGTGTACCTGAATTTTCGGCATTAATTGTAAGGTTTTTTTTATATTTGTAACCATGGATACCTTTACCATAAATTTCACATATGTTTCCTTTTAGTACAACTTTTATGCCAAGTTTTTTTATTGCCCTGATTGCAGCCAATACATCTTCTGACATTAAAAGATTTTTTGCCTGAGATTTTCCATTTGATAACGAAGCAAAAAGAACCCATCTGATACTTAAGCTCTTATCACCAGGTACAGTAATAGTTTTTTTAAAGTTTTTTATTTTATTTTTTATTTTTACAAAATTCGACATCGAATATTAAAAATTAATTAAATTTAAAATTATCACCAAAATATGCATTTTTTGCATTTATATTTTTAACTAAGTTAGATGGTGTATCTTGTGCAATGACTTTACAATTACTTAAAATCATAGCTTTATCAACGCAAGCTAGCAAATCTCTAGCTTGATGATCGCATATACAAATTGTAATTTTATTGTCACTTTGCAAATTTACTATAATTTCTTGTAACATTTTTATAGTCAACACGTCGAGTGCTGCAAAACATTCATCTAACAGTAAAACTTTCGGTTCACTAAGTAAAGATAATGATATAACTAGTTTTTTTTTTTGCCCACCAGATAAAAATTTAGCTTTAATATCCTTAAGATTGTCTAATTCAAATTTAGAAATTAGATAATTTATTCTTTCAACTCGGTAATTTTTATTTTCTATTACAATTTCACTAATTGCTTTCAAATTTTCGTGAAGGGTAAGATCATTAAAATAACCTCCATACTGCGGAACATACCCTACTTTAAATTTTTTAGTTCTTAAATAAATAGGGTAATCCGTAACTTCTTCTCCTGCGATTTTAATTTTACCATTATTAGGTTTTATTAAACCTGTTATCAGATTGAATATTGTTGATTTACCAACTCCATTAGGGCCCAAAATACCAAAAATTTGACCTTCATTTATTTGAAAATTTAAATTATCTAGAATTAATCTATTTCCATAAGAAAGTGAAATATTTTGAAACTCAATAACAGAATTTAAGTTTTTAAATGATTTGATTCTAAATTTTTTTATTATTGCCATTTAATTTTTATTTATCAAATTTACCTTCTTTTCTTTTTCATACATAAATATTTTAGCATCTTTAGTTTTAATATTTAATTCTACAGCGTCTGCTTTTAAAGTATTGTTTTGATTTTTATAAATCACATTTCTAGAAATTGACATTAAATTTCTTTTTAGAGAAAAATCAAGATATTCTGATTTGATTTGGTTATCTAAATAATTGATAGTAACATTTTTTGAAAAAATAGTATCAAAATCTAAGGAATTATATTTCCCATAATCAGATACAATTTTTACATCTCCAGAATCAACTATTTTAATCAGAGCGTAAACTTTTGTTAGATAAATAATATTTGGCTCTCTCAAATCTATTTCTCCCTCTAATGCTTTAACTAAATATTCATTACCATTTTCATCCTTTGTTGTGTATTCAACATCTTTAATAATGTTTGAATTGTATTTAGTTTCTTCATTATTTTTTTCTTTTAAAGACAAATTATTATTTTTTTTATAAAATTTTGAGTATGTTAAGATACCTACTAAAGCAATAATCAAAGAAGAAAAAATAATTCTTACAATCTTTTTTTTGTACATTTATGAAATATTCGATTGTAAAATATTATGAATATGCAAAACTCCAATTGTCTTGTATTTAGATTTATTTTTATAAACTAATAAAGAAGTAATTTTTTTTGAATTCATTATAGAAAGAGCTTTTACTGCCAGATCATTTTTACTAATACAAACTGGTTGTTTAGTCATTATTTTTTTAACTGGTAATGAAAAAAATCTTGAATTTTTTTGTGCAAATCTTCTTATTTCTCCATCCGTAATAATGCCAACAGTTTTTTTTTTGCTATTTATAACAATCAAAATACCTAGCTTTTTTTCACTTAATATTTTTAAAGCTTTATTCATCTTTAAATTTTCATTTACAAATGGAATCTTTTTTCCAGTAATCATTATATCTTCAACTGTTTTTAGTTGAGCGCCAAGGCTTCCAGCAGGGTGAAGTCTTTTAAAATCCATTTTACCAAATTTTTTATATTTCATAGACGCTATCGCAAGCGAGTCGCCTAAAGCTAGCTGCGTCGTTGTACTCGCTGTAGGAATTATACCTTCAGCTTCATTTACTTTTGGTATTAACAATTTGACATCTGCAGATTTATAAAGAATTGATTCTTTTTTTGATACTATACCAATTAATAAAATTTTATTTCTTTTTGCAAATTGTATTATATTCTTAAGTTCACTTGTTTCTCCAGAATTACTAATTAATATTAAAATATCTTTTTTTGAAATCATACCAAGATCACCATGAGAAGCTTCACTGGCTACAAGACTAAAAGATGGTGTTCCAACTGAAGCAAGAGTGGCTGCAATTTTAGATGCAATTAGTCCACTTTTGCCTACACCACATAATATTACTTTTGATTGGCAGTTTGCTATTTGAAAAACTGCTTCGTTGAAAGATTTATTCAAATTTTTTTTTAAATTCTGCAAAGCTTCTATTTCTAAATTAATCACATCTTTAGCAACAGATAAAAAATTTTTTTTATTCATTAATGAGACCAAATATCTTCCTTAAATAATGCTAGATCAAGTTCAACTCTTGTTTTCAAAAATTTCAAACATTCTTCGTATAGATGGTATCTTTTTTCTCTTTTTAAAATTTTAATAAGTTCATCATGAATTTTATGTAAATAAATAACATCGTTAGCACAATACTTTAATTGTGCTGGATTTAATTCTCCTCCGAAATCCGAACTCTGAAATTGTTTACTTATATCTATTTTGATAAATTCTTTTATCAAGGTTTTTAAAGAGTGATTGTCAGAATATGACCTTGCAAGTTTAGACGCAATTTTTGTATCAAAAATATTATTAGTTTCGGTTTTCAAATAGTGTTTAATGTGAGCCATATCCGCACGTCCATAATGGAAAATTTTAGTTACGTTTTCATCATTTAATAGTTTTGCTAAATTAGGTGCGTGATAATTTTTTCTATCAAATTGAACTATATGAGCATCTGAGTTACCCGAAGATACTTGAATTAAGCATAATGGGTCACGCCTGACATTTAGACCCATGAATTCACCATCTATTGCAATTATATTGCCTAAATTTAAATCATCTGGTAGATCGTTTTTGTGTAACTGAATATTATTACTCATTTTTAACATATATATATGAAAGCAAAAAATTGTCTAATTTTTGGTGGAAGTGGCCAGATTGGTAGAAATTTAATTAGGAAGCTTACTAAGAATAACTATAAGGTAACTGTAGTAACAAGAAACACTCATCAAAAAAGTTACGTTATTAAAACACAAGCAAATGCAGGTTATATAGATATTGTTGAGTCAAATATTTTTGAAGAACAAAAACTTAGAAAGCTTTTCGAAAAAGCTGATGTGTGCATAAATTTAGTTGGCATTTTATTTGAGTCAAAAAATGGAAATACATTTAAAAATATTCATACTATTTTTCCCTCTTTATTGTCTAAACTTTCAAATGATTACAAACTCAAACATTTTATTCAATTGTCAGCACTAGGAATTAATGAAGCCGTAGATTCTGAATATGCTAAAAGTAAATTGGACGGAGAGCAAAGAATTCTAAAAAATTTTCCTTTAGCTACAATTATAAGACCTTCAGTCGTTTATTCAGTAGATGACAATTTTACAACTAATTTTATGACACTTTTAAATAGATTACCAATATTTCCACTCTATTATAAAGGTAAAACCAAATTTGCACCAATTCATTGCTCTGACCTAACAGATGTTATTTTTAATGTTATTTCTAATAATGTTAATTCCAAAATAATTGAATGTGTTGGTCCAGAAATAATTTCATTTAAAGAAATAATAGAAAAATTATTAAATTTAATTGGAAAAAAAAGATTGTTAATACCAATGCCTTTACCTGTAGCACAAATGTCAGCAAGATTTTTTGAAATAATGCCAAAACCACTTTTGACTAGAGATCAATTAAGACTTCTCAAATATGATAATGTTTTATCCGGAAAATATAAATCTAATTCAGATATAGGTGTACCAAGTTTGAGATACTTCGATGATGAAGTTAAAAAATATTGCTATATGTGGAGGGAAGGTGGTCAATTCTCCACAGAAAAATATAATTCAGATAATATAGATATCAAAACAAGTTAAAATTCTAAGCTGATTGAATTTTCTTTTCAATAAATTCTGGGACTTCCTCTTTTTCTGTTACTTCTTCTTTTTTACCTTTTGGCTGATAAGCATAAAGTAAATGAAGTTTACAATAAGAAAAATCTTTTAATGAAGACCTACCACAAAAATAAAATTTTTTTTCATCTGGATGACCTATAGGCCATTTACAAGAACTTTCGTCTAGCTCTTCTAATTGTTTAGGATTTTCTGGTTCAAAATCTTTTTCGATTATTAAAGATTTAAACTTACTCTTACGACCTCTTCTAGACTTCGTATGATCTTGTTCTATAGAATTATCAAAATTTTTATTAGATGTTGCAGTTCTAGTTTTAATTTTTGCTGAAAGATTTAATCTATGAGCTTTACCAATGACTGCATTACGACTTATCCCACCAATAATTTCAGCTATTTGGCTGGCAGTATTTCCCTTGCCCCACAATTCCTTTAATTTTGAAACTTTTTCTTCAGTCCAACTCATATCTATATGTTGTGTTACTTATTTATAAAATGACAATATACTGTTATTAATTTAATTGGAACAATCAAAAAATTAGAGTTATCAACAATAAAAGCCTAGCTTAAATAATATTAGTTTTTCAATCATAACTTGTATCTATGAAATAAAATTTATAAAAACAAATATAATTTATGAGCAATATAGCAAAAAATTATAACAGAAAAAAAATTTCATTTAAGTATGGCAAGGGAAGCTATCTTTACTCAACTAATGGAAAAAAATATCTTGATTTTGTTATGGGTATTGCCGTTAATTCTTTAGGTCATGCTCATCCAGGTTTAATCGAAACTATATACAACCAATCAAAAAAACTATGGCATGTATCAAATGCTTTTCAAATTCCTGAAGGAGAAAATCTAGCAAAAAAACTATGTGAAAAGACGTTCGCTGATTATGTGATGTTTCAAAATAGTGGTGCTGAAGCAACAGAAGCAGCCATTAAAGTTGCTAGAAGATATTTTTTTTCAATAGGTAAAACAAATAAAAATAGAATTCTCTGTATTAAAAATTCATTTCATGGACGAACATTAGCTGCAATTTATGCGAGTGGATCAAAGAAGATGACTGAAGGATTTGGTCCTAAGGTAAAAGGCTTTGATCATTTTACTTTTGGAGATCACAAGACATTAGAAAAGAAAATTACAAAGAATACGGCAGCTATAATGGTTGAGACTATAATGGGAGAAGGTGGAATTAAAGTTATTCCGGATTTCTGTTTAAGAGAGCTTAGAAAATTATGCGATAAGAAAAAAATTCTTTTAATTTTAGATGAAGTTCAATGCGGTATAGGAAGATCAGGAGATTTTTTTGCATTTGAAAAATCTAAAGTAAAACCAGACATAGTGCCAATAGCTAAAGGAATTGGAGGTGGTTTTCCTATAGGAGCAGTTCTTATGAATAAAAAAGTAGCTGCAGGCATGGTACCTGGCACTCATGGATCTACATTTGGAGGCAATCCACTAGCTATGTCAGTTGGTAATAAAGTAATGGATATAGTTTCAAATAAAAAGTTTTTAAATAATGTAAAAAAATTATCTAAATATTTCTTATCAAACTTGAACAAAATTAAGGAAAAATATCCTAGTATTATCAAACAAATAAGAGGAAGAGGTTTTTTAATTGGAATACAGCTGCATCAAGATCAGACAAATTTTATTAAAAAATTAATGGAAAATAAGTTATTAACTATTCGTGCTGCAGAAAATGTTGTTAGAGTTTTGCCACCTCTTAATGTTAAAAAAAGTGAGCTTGATGAAGCTTTAAAAATCATAAATAAAGTTTGTAGCCAATATAAATAGTTATGAAACATTTTATAAATTTAAAAGATATTCCTAGTAAAGATTTAAGAAAAATAATTACTGATGCAAAAAAAAGAAAAAGTTCTAGAAAAAAACTTAATACATTGGAGACAGATAAAGGTGCTCCATTAAAAGGTAAAATTTTGATCCAAATGTTTGAAAAACCAAGCTTAAGAACAAGAATGAGCTTTTATTTAGCAATAAAACAGCTTGGAGGAGGTACTGTAACACTTAGATCTAATGAACTTCATTTAGGACAGGGTGGAGAAAGTATATCTGATACAGCAAAGGTTCTCTCAACGTATGGTGATGGATTTATGTTGAGAACAGATAGTGATAAAAAAATTGAAGATTTTAAAAAATATTTATCTATCCCAGTGATTAATGGTTTGAGTCCGTCCTCTCATCCAACACAAGTGCTTTCCGATGTCTTTACAGTTGAGGAGATTACAAAAAAACCTATCTCTAAATTAAATATTTGTTGGATTGGTGATTCAAATAATGTTTTAGATAGTTTAATCGCTGCTTCAGTTAAATTTACTTTCAAGTTAAGTATTGGCTGTCCAAAAAACTTCGAGCCAGGAAAAGAAGTGAGCAATTGGATAAAAAAAAATAAGAGAAAAATTTATATTTATAATGATCCAAAAAAAGCTGCTAGCGGAGCTGATGTAATTTTTTCTGATAAAGTCATTTCTTTAAATGATAAAGTTAATAAGAAGAAAAAAATACAAGCATTTAAAAAATTTAAAATTGATAAAAAATTAATGAGTTTTGCAAATAAGGATTGTATTTTTTTACATTGTCTGCCTAGAGGGAATGAAGTTTCTGAAGATATTTTCTTAGGAAAAAAATCTCATGTGTGGATACAGGCTCTTAATAGAGTTCACGTTCAAAAAAGTATACTGTTGTATTGTTTTGGAAAATTAAGGTAGTGGGACAGGGCTATCTGAATTTTCATTTAGATACTTAATTACCGAAGCTCTATCTGCTTCTTTTCTTAATCCTGCATAAGCCATTTTTGTACCTTTAATATATTTTGCAGGTTTTTTTAGAAATCCATTTAGTTCTTCAAATGTCCATTCTTTTTCATAAGCAGATAATGCTTTTGAATATTTATAATCTTCAACTGCTCCAACTTTTCTTCCAACGACATTATATAAAGCTGGACCTATAGCATTTTTTCCACCCTTAATTATTGAGTGACAGGCTGCACACTTTTTAAATATTTTTTCTCCACTTGCTATATCTCCCATAGCCATTAATGCAGCAATGTCGACTTGTTCTTCTGCAGTAGTTGTTGTAGTAGACGATGGAGTAGATATTTGTTCAACTTCCACCCTGTAACCTGGAGTTTCTGGTTTTTCTACATGAAAAATTACATCAGATAATTTTCCTATACCAATAACAAGAAGTGCTACCATTAAAACTGCAGCTACAATTTTGTTAATTTCAAAAGAATCCATTTTTATAAATTTAATTTTGAACGTATAACATGATAAATTAAAATTTGACTAAAATTTAATGTACAAATTTGCCTCTATTTTAATTAGTTATTAATGAAAACTCTTATAATTATACCCTCTAGATTATCCGCGACTAGGCTTCCAGGAAAACCATTATTAAAAATCAATGATATTTCAATTATTTCACATGTATTTAATAAGGCAAAAGAAGCAAATATTGGGGAGGTAATTGTTGCAGCAGAGGATCAAGAGATTGTCAATGATGTTAAAAATAATGGAGGAAATGCTATTTTAACAAGTGATCAACATAAAACTGGTACAGACCGAATATATGAAGCTTATGAAAAACTCAACTTAGATAATATTAATTTTATAATGAATCTACAGGGTGACGAGCCAGCAATAAATATAGAGGATATCGTAAACCTAAACCAAATGATGATAGATCACAAAGCAAAAATAGGAACTCTGGCTGCTAAAATTGAGAATAAATTAGATTTAGCAAATGAGAATATAGTTAAAGTTATTACTGAAAGTAATTTAGAAGATGACCCGTTTTCTAAAGCAAAAATATTTTTAAGGAAATCTGAAGATACGTCAAATGTTTATCATCATATTGGAATTTACTGTTATTCATCTGAAATTCTTAAAAACTTTGTTCAATTACCACAATCAAAAAATGAAATTGAAAATAAATTAGAACAACTTCGAGCTCTTGACAATAATATCAAAATAAATGTTGCTCTAGCTAGCAAAGCCCCTATAGGAGTTGATACACATGAAGATTATCTGGCCTTAAAAAAAATAATGGAATATAAATCCTGATGGGTAAAATATATTTTCAAGGAACATTTGGAGCTTATTCTCATTTAGCAGCATTATCAATCGACCCTGATGCTGAAATTTTACCTTGTAAAACTTTTGATGATTGTTTTAATAAAGCTTCAGAAGAACCTGATTGCAGAATAATAATTCCAGAGTCTAATAGAATTACAGGAAATATAGGAATTGAATATTTAATCTTTAAGCATAGGTTGAATATTTACCGAGAGCACTTTCAAAAAATCGAACATAATTTATTAGGTCAACAGGGAGCTAAACTGTCTGATATAAAAGAAGTCTATTCTCATGCACAGGGTTTGTCGCAATGTTCAAATTTCATAAAAGAAAATAATATTGCTGAACATATAAGAGCAGATACAGCTGGATCAGCCGAAATGATTTCTAAAACAAAAGACAAAAAACATGCAGCAATAGCATCATCTCTAAGTGCTGAAATTTATAATCTTGATGTAATTAAAAAAAATATAGAAAACGAGAGTGGAAATTTAACACGATTTCTTGTTATGGGAAAAAATATATCTCAACCTGAGTTTGGAAATAAAAAATATATAACTTCATTTTTATTTAAACTTAAAAGTAAACCTGCAGCTCTTTATCAATCGCTTGGAGGATTTGCTATCAATGGAGTAAATCTTACTAAGCTTCAAAGTTACCCTGAAAAAAATTCTTTCGACTCTTATTTTTTCTTATGTGATTTAGATGGACATATTGAAGATCCAAAAGTTCAAAAATCTCTTGAAGAGCTAGGCTTACATTGTGAGGATTTTCACGTTCTAGGTGTTTTTGAAGCTGATAGTTTGAGACAAAAAAAACAATAATCTTTTCTTGTAGATTAGAAATTTTAACTGCTATAATAGATCTGGAGGCTAGAGGTGGATGCTGCTTGAACCCGACCAGATCTTAACGGAAGCAGTCGTAGAGACAGTTATTCAGGTTCTAGTCTCCTTAAAAAATTTATGAATAACAATTCAAAAGTACTAGCTCTTAAATACAGACCTCAAATATTTGATGATCTTATTGGTCAAGAAGTTGTTGCTGAAACAATTATCAATTCAATAAAAGCTGACAAAGTACCTAATGCATATTTGTTTACTGGAATTAGAGGGATTGGAAAAACTACAACCGCAAGAATTGTAGCAAAAGCCTTGAATTGCTCAAATGGTATTGAAAAAATGTGTATTGATAATTTGTGTGAAAATTGTCAGTCGATTGCAAACTCAAGTCACATTGATGTACTTGAAATGGATGCGGCCAGCAAGACAGGAGTTGATGATGTTAGAGATCTAATTGAGTTTTCCAGATACGGACCTACTTCAGCAAAGTACAAAATTTTTATAATCGATGAAGTTCATATGTTAAGTAAACAAGCTTTTAATGCTTTACTAAAAACATTGGAAGAACCACCTTCATATTTAAAATTTATATTTGCCACAACAGAAATAAAAAAGATTCCTATAACAGTCGTTTCAAGGTGTCAGCGTTTTGATCTTTCAAGAATTAAATCTTCTGAATTGTTAGATTTTATAAAAAAAATTAAAGATAAAGAAAACGGAAAAGTTACGGATGACGCTCTAAAATTAATTGTAAAAATATCAGAGGGCTCAGTAAGAGATGCATTATCTCTATTAGATAGAGCGTTATTGAGTTTAGATAATGATAAAGAACTAGATTTAAATTTTGCTCAAAAGATTTTTGGTTATTTTGATAAATCACAATTAATTGATTTATTTGAATTGATACTAAGAGGAGAAGAAGAAAAGACAATAAAAATTTACAGAAAAATATATGATCAGGGAGTTGAACCAAAAATATTTTTAAATGATTTTTTAGAACTGTTGTATTACTTTAAAAATATAAATTCTTTAACTTTAGAAAGCACAAATTTTTCTCTTAATGATGAAGAATTTAACAAAATAAAAAATATTTCTAATCAAATCCAACCAGATGTATTAATTTTATTTTGGCAATTTTCTATCAAGTCGTTAGAAGAATTAGATATTGTATCAAATCAAAATTTATCAATTGAGATGTTTTTGATTAGATTAATGCACTTAAGTTCTGTAAAACAAGTTAAACAAATAGACACTAGACCTACAGAGGAAAATTCAACTAGCAAAATTGAAATAAAAACAGAGACTAAAATTATTGACCAAATAAAAAATATTTCTCAAGAAGAAAAAAAAAATCCTGAAATACAAACTGAAGTTAAAGCAGAAATTAAAACTCAAATTAATTCTTTTGATGAATTAATTGCTACTTGCTCAAGTAAAAGAGAATTAAAACTTAAATTTGAATTAGAGAAAAATGTAAATTTGGTTAAATTTGAAAAAAATAGGATTGAGATTTCATTTAATGACAGCCTTGATAAAGATTTTGTAAAAGATCTTTCCACAAAGCTTTTTGAATGGACAAAAGAAAGATGGATTATCACACTTAGTAAATCAAAAGGAGATCTTTCAATTAGAGAAAAGAAAGAAAATGAAAAAAAAATATTAATTGAAAAAGCTAAACAAACTGAAATTTATAAAAACTTTATGGAAAATTTTCCTGATGCAGAACTGGTAGATGTTAAATCGATAATTAAGGAGGATAAAAATAATGACTGATTTTAATAAAATATTAGACAAAGCAAAAGAACTTGAGGCAAAAATGAAGGAGAGTCAGCAAAAAATTAAAGAGATTAGAGTAGAGGGTGTTTCTGGCTCAAACTCAGCAAAAATCGTCCTGGATGGAGAAGGTGAAATGCAATCAATTAAACTATCAGATGAAATAATGAAAGAAGACAAATCAATAATAGAAGATTTAATTGTAGCTGCGCATAATAACGCCAAATCACAATTAAAGTCGAAAACATCAGAAGAGATTTCAAAAGCTACAGGTGGATTTGGAATACCTGGTTTTAAATGGCCACTATAGTAGATGCAAAATATTAACGAGATTGAGGAATTAATAAAATTAATTTCAAAGCTTCCAGGTTTAGGACCAAAATCTGCTAAAAGGATTGTTTTAAAACTCATTAATAACCGCGATGAATTAGTAAAACCAATGGCAAATACATTGGCTCAAGTTTATAAAAATGTAACTAGATGTAATTCTTGTGGTTCACTTAAATCAATTTCAACTGGATGTATAAATTGTGAAAATACAAGAAATAAATATTCAAAGATTTGTGTTGTAGAAGATATTGCTGACCAATGGTCGATTGAAAATTCAAATATTTATCAAGGGTATTTTCATATTCTGGGAGGCACTATTTCATCAGTAGGCCAAAGAAAAGAAGATTTACTTGTAAACTCGTTGGTCGAGAGAGTTAACCGAGATAAAATTGAAGAAGTTATATTAGCCACAAGTGCAACTGTTGAAGGTCAAACTACTGCTTACTACATTCAAGATAGTCTAAAAAATTCTAATGTAAAAATTACAAAACTTGCACAAGGGTTACCTGTAGGTGGTGAAATCGAAAGTTTAGACGATGGGACTTTATTTTCTGCTTTTAAAAATCGGTCTAACTTAGTTTCTAATTCAGACTAGATTTTTTACCAAGTCTATTTAAATGCAGTAAAGGTTCAGTATAACCAGAAGGTTGTTCTTTTCCTTTAAACACCAAATCACAAGCAGTTTGAAATGCAATTGAATTTTCAAAGTTATTACTCATTCTTACATAATTAGAGTCATTTTTATTTTGATCATCTACAATTTTAGCCATGTCTTTAAGAATTTCTATAACTTGAATTTTTGTTGTAATTCCATGATGTATCCAATTTGCAATATGTTGAGATGAAATTCTAAGTGTGGCTCTATCTTCCATCAAACCTACGTTATTTATATCTGGTACTTTGGAGCATCCCACTCCTTGATCAATCCATCTGACAACATAACCTAATAGAGTTTGAGCTGAGTTAGAAATTTCTTTATTAATTTCATCTACAGACCAATTTGGTCTATCAGCAGTAGGTATTGTTAAAAGATCATCAAGCTTTGCCTGTTCTCTATTTTTTATTTTTTGTTGTTCATCAAAAATATTTATTTCGTGATAATGTAGCGAATGCAAAGCTGCAGCAGTTGGAGATGGAACCCATGCACAATTTGCACCTGCTTTTAAATGTCCAGTTTTTTGCTCCATCATATCTTTCATTTTATCTGGCATTGCCCACATACCTTTTCCAATTTGAGCTTTTCCAGAAAATCCACATTTTATTCCAATATCAACATTATTGTTTTCATAGGCTGTAATCCATTTTGAAGTTTTCATGTCACCTTTTTTAATCATCGGACCAGCTTCCATAGAGGTGTGCATTTCATCACCAGTTCTGTCTAGAAAACCTGTATTTATAAAGAAAACTCTATTTTTTAACGATCTAATGCACTCTTTTAAATTAGCTGAAGTTCTTCTTTCTTCATCCATTATTCCAATCTTGCAAGTGTATTTTGGTAAACCTAAAACTTCTTCAACTTTTGAGAAAAGCAAATCAGTAAATGCAGTTTCTTCTGGTCCATGCATTTTTGGTTTCACAATATAAATAGAACCAGTTCTTGAATTGGTTTTTTTCTTAATATCATGAAGGGCAGCAGCTGTAGTAATGAATGCATCCATTATTCCTTCTGGAACTTCACTGCCATCTTTTAAAATTATTGACGGATTAGTCATTAAGTGACCAACATTTCTAACTAGCAGTAAACTTCTTCCATGAAGCTTTAAACCTTTTCCATCTTTTGAAATATAGCTTCTATTAGGATTAAGTTTTCTTTCAAATAATTTTCCTTCTTTTTCAAATTTTGATTTTAGATCACCTTTCATAAGACCTAGCCAATTTCTGTAACAAACAATTTTATCTTCCGCATCTACAGCAGCTACACTATCTTCGTTATCGCATATAGTTGACACCGCAGACTCTAAAATTATGTCACTAATACCAGCATGATCTTGTTGAGCCGCAAAAGCTCTTGAATCTTTTAAAATTTCTATATGTAAATTGTTATTTTTTAAAATTATAGCAGACGGATTGTCAGCTTCACCCCTATGACCAATAAACTTATTCTCATCTACTAAATCATAAATATCAGCACCTTTTAAAGCTTTAAATTTTCCATACTTAACCGCAAAACTTGTAATTTTTTGCCAACTCAATCCTGCTAATGGAAAATATTTATCTAAAAAATCTCTTCCATATTTTATTACCATCTCACCTCTTAAAGGATCGTATCTTTCAGATACGCTATCTTCTGATTGTTCAATTACATCTGTTCCATACAGACTATCGTATAAGCTCATCCATCTAGCATTAGCAGCATTTAATGCGTATCTTGCATTCATTACTGGCACAACAAGTTGAGGTCCAGCAATACTTGTTATTTCCTCATCAACATTTTGAGTTGATATTTCAAAATCGTCACCTTCTTCTTTCAAATAACCAATTTCTGTTAAAAATTTTTTGTACTCTGACAAATTAAATTCATTTCCCTTATTTTTTATATGCCAATTGTCTATTTGTTTTTGTAAGTCTTCTCTGAATTTTATTAATTCTTTATTTTTAGGTGTTAATTCATTGACTGTTTTCTCGAACCCTGACCAAAAATTATCAACAGATAGATCTGTTTCTTTTAATAGCTCATCGCTTATAAATTGAGAAAGTTTTTCAGATACTTTTAAAGTACTTATATTTATATATTTTTCTTGCATATCACCTAAATTACCCCATCTGTATTTTTGCCTGAGAGTTTTGCTCCTTCGGCGGAATTAATTCTCTTTCCAGAGTGTTATGCAACTATCGGTCCTTTTACCTGAGAGTTTCCGGGGTGGTTGCTCCTTCGGTGCTAAATTTAATAGTCTCTCCCGATAGTAAAATATGTATCTTCTTCTAAAAAAGAGTCAATTAATAACAATTACACTTTAAATTAAATATCATTTTATTGCCTTTTTTATGAATTAACCATCCGCTATAACCTTATTATGAAAAATTATCTTAATTTTGAAACTGAGATTAAAGATTTAGAGACAGAATTGGAAAAATTAAAAGATCCCTATAATCAAGAGGGATTGTCAGAAGTGGATACTCAAAAAATTTCAAAAACACAAGTTGAGTTAGATCAAAAATTAAATGACATATATTCAAACCTAGATCCATGGCAAACTACCATGGTCGCAAGACACGAAGACAGACCAAAGTCTAAATTTTTCATAGATAATTTATTTGAAGATTTTATTTCTCTTTCTGGAGACCGTTATTATGGTGAAGATAAATCTGTTCTTACAGGATTTGCAAAATTTAATGGTCATTCTGTTTTGGTTATTGGCCAAGAAAAAGGTGAAGATTTAGATAGCAGAATCGAAAGAAATTTTGGGATGATGAGACCTGAGGGATACAGAAAAACTATTCGTTTAATGAATTTAGCAAATAGATTTAATATTCCAATTATTTCTTTTATAGACACGCCAGGTGCTTATCCTGGTGTTGGGGCAGAGGAAAGAGGCCAAGCTGAGGCAATAGCAAAATCAATTGAATGTTGCATGGAACTTAAGGTGCCAACTATCGCAATAATTATTGGTGAAGGTGGCTCAGGTGGTGCGATTGCATTAGCATCGTCTAACAAAGTTATCATGCTAGAAAATGCTATTTATTCAGTTATATCTCCTGAAGGCTGTGCAACTATACTATGGAGAGATCCAAAAAAAATGCTTGATGCAGCAAAAGCAATGAAGCTTTCCGCAAAAGATTTATTTAAATTAAAAGTTATTGATGAAATAATCCCAGAACCTTTAGGTGGTGCCCACAGGGATAGAGACCTGATGCTATACAATGTTAGAAAATCTATTTCTAAAAATTTAGATCAATATAAAGAAATGACGTCAGAAGAAATAACGAATGAAAGAAAAAATAAATTTTTAAAAATTGGAAGAAATGATGGTTTTATGAACAATGTAGAAGATTTAAGCAATTTGACCATTAAGAAAAACAATTTTGACAATATTTTTAAATCAAAAAAATTATTATTTGGTATTGGTGCAGGTTTATTATTGTTAGCTTCTTTATTTTTTCTCGCTTAAGAATTATAAAGCTCCATGACAATGTTTAAACTTCTTGCCTGATCCACAAAAGCAAGGTTCATTTCTTCCCATTTTTTTAGTTTGTGGTTTTGGATTTACTCTTTCCTGATTGGAAGATCTTTCCTCTGTTACAACTTTTAAATTCATTAAAATTGTAACATAGTCTAATTTTAGTTTTTCTAATAAATTTGAAAATAAATCAAAAGCTTCTTTTTTATATTCAACTAAAGGATCTCTACCACCATAGGATCTTAACCCAATTACCTGTCGAAGCTGTTCTAAATATTGTATATGTGATTTCCAATTCAAATCTATTGTTTGCAAAAATATTCTTTTTTCAATTTCTTTTGCATGTTGCTCGTTTAGAACTTTAATTCTTTCATCACGTGTCTCATTGAATTTTGAGGATATTTGCTCTTTCAGTTCATTATCTTTTGCAGAAATCAAACTTTCAAGTTCATTATCATTAAAACTTTTCCCAACAATTTTCCTAATTTTGTTGTTAAATTCATTACTTTTTGGATTAGATAGATTTTGAATTTTTAATTTTATCAAGTCTTCTGATATTTCTTTTAAATATTCCTCAGAATAGTCAAAAATATTTTCACTATTCATTGCGTTCTTTCTTTGAGAAAACACAACATGTCTTTGGTCATTTAAAACATTATCAAATTTGATAAGCGTTTTTCTGATATCAAAGTTTCTGGCTTCAACTTTTTGCTGAGCTCTTTCTAATGCTTTGTTGATCCACGGGTGATCAATGCTTTCACCATCTTTTAAACCAAGTTTTTCAAGCATATTATTCATAGATTCTGATCCAAAAATTCTCATTAAATCATCCTCTAAACTTACATAAAATACAGAACTACCTTCATCTCCTTGTCGTCCAGCTCTTCCTCTTGCTTGATTGTCCACTCTTCTAGACTCCATTCTTTCTGTGCCAATTACAAATAAGCCACCTAGAGATTTAATTTTTTCTTTATCTATTTTTAACTGATCATCAGGAATTGATCCTTTTTTTCCACCAAGCTGGATGTCAACACCTCTTCCAGAAATACTAGTTGTAATTATCAAAGATTTTTCTTTTCCGGCATTTGCAATAATTTCAGCTTCATTTTCATGGTTCTTTGCATTTAAAACTACGTGTTTAATTTTTTTTTCATTTAATAATTTAGAATAAACTTCAGATTTGTTGATACTAGATGTGAATACCAAAATTGGTTGACCAATTTCATGTTTTTCAATAATTTTATTAATAATTGCATCATTTTTTTCTTTTTCAGTTCTAAAGATCAAATCATTATAGTCCTTTCGGATCATTTCTTTATTTGTTGGTATTACAACGACTGAAAGATTGTATATCTCAAAAAATTCCTCAGACTCTGTGATTGCAGTACCGGTGCAACCTGATATTTTCTTATAAAGTTTAAAATAATTTTGATAAGTAATAGATGCTAAAGTTTGATTTTCAGCCTGTATCTGAATTTTTTCTTTAGCTTCAAGAGCTTGATGAAGTCCATCTCCAAATCTTCTTCCTTCTAAAATTCTACCAGTCAATTCGTCTATGATTTTAAGAACTCCATCTTTTACTATGTAATCTTTTCCTTTTTCAAATAAATGATTTGCACGAAGTGCTTGATTTACGTGATGAACTAAATGAAGATTTTCTGGGTCATAAAAATTATTATTTTTTAGGATACCTGCATTAGAAAAAAGTTTTTCAACATTATTAATACCCTCGTTTGTTAAAAGTATACTTTTTTCTTTCTCATCTATTTCAAAATCTTTGTTATTTAAAATTTTAACAAGTTTATCTATTGCCAGGTATTGAGCAGTTTTATCTTCTGCGGCTCCAGAAATTACAAGTGGAGTTCTTGCTTCATCAATTAAACAGGAATCTATTTCATCTACAATTGAAAATGCATGAGATCTTTGAACCATTTCTTTTTGAGAAAACTTCATGTTATCTCTTAGATAATCAAATCCTAATTCACTGTTGGTTGCATAAGTAATGTCACAATTGTAGTTTTTCTTTCTTTCCAGATCATCTTGGTTATTATTTATATATCCAGAAGTAAGACCTAGAAAATTATATATGAGACCCATTTCTATTGAATCTCTTTTTGCTAAGTAATCATTAACAGTTACTATATGAACTCCATTTTCAGAAAGCGCATTCAAATAAGCCGCTAAAGTAATAGTGAGTGTTTTTCCTTCACCTGTTCTCATTTCAGCAATTTTACCTTCGTGAAGAACTACTCCCCCAATAAGCTGAACATCAAAGTGTCTTTCTTGTCTTGTTCTTTTTGCAGCTTCCCTTACTAGTGCAAATGCTTCAGGTAGAATTTCGTCTAAACTTTTTCCATTTTTTAATTGATTTTTAAATTCAACTGTTTTTTTTGGAAAGTCTGTATCGCTTAATTTTATGAATTGTTCCTCGTGTGAAATTATTTTTTCTAAAATTTTTCCTATTCTATCTAGTTCTTTTTGATTACTAGATTTGATAAATTTTGTAATTAGATTAAGCGGGTTAAACATGACTATTTGATTTATTCTTTAAATATATTGTTTAATATATGTATTAAACAATTATTTTAAATATTATGGGTATTAATTTAACAAATTTTTTAACCTCGAAATCAAAAAATACCAGAATGATGGATTTCCAGGACCTCGATCATATAGATGGCTTATCTATTTCAGCTCTAAGCGCAGATTTATACAAAACTAAAAGAGATGATTTAGTAATGTTTTACTTTAGAGATGGTGCAAATCATGCCTCTGTTTATACACAGTCAAAAATTATTTCAGAAAATATTAAATGGAATATAAATCAAAAATCAAAAAAAATTTATTCTCTTATTGTAAACACTAGAAATGCAAATGCTTTCACAGGCAAACAAGGTTACGAAAGTCTCGCAAAAATTGCTGATTTAACTTCTGAGCAATTATCAAAAAAACAAGTCGAAGATGAAGATTATCCAAAAAAAATTACTTCAAAAGAAATTATTTTTGGATGCACAGGTACAATAGGTGAGACCTTTCCATGTGAGAAGATAATAGATCAAATCCCAAACTTGATTAAAAAAATTAACTATACACAAAACAAATTTCTTTGGATGAAAGCAGCTTTAGGAATAATGACCACTGATACAAAACCAAAACTTGCGATGGAACAATGTAAAATTGGAGATAAAGAGGTAAAAATTTATGGTGTTGCCAAAGGTTCAGGTATGATATTTCCAAATATGGGAACCACCTTGGCATACATATTTACTGATGCCAACTTATCGAATGTTATATTAAGCAAATTATTAAAAAAAAATATTACAAATACATTTAATGCTATCTCATGTGATGGAGATACTAGCACAAATGACATGGTTAGTATTTTTGCAACAAATAAAGCAAACAATTCAAACATTAAAAGTATTAATGATATAAAACTAAAAAAATTCGACAAAGCATTAAACAATGTTTTGTTAAATTTAGCCAAAAGAGTAGTTTCTGATGGAGAAGGAGCATCAAAATTTGTCACTATAAATATTAATAAAAGCAAAAGTGAACAAGACGCAAAGACAATTGCTTTCTCAATAGCAAATTCAGCTTTGGTAAAAACAGCTATTGCGGGTGAAGATCCAAACTGGGGACGAATAATGATGGCAATAGGAAAAGCAGGACCAAAAATAAATTTAATTAAATTAGGTTTGAAATTTGGAAATTATCAAATAATTCAGGATGGAAAATTACATAAGAACTACGACGAAAAATTAGTAGCTGAATATATGAAAGGTGAAAATATAGATGTCACTATAGATTTGTTTACTGGTACTAAAAGCTTTACTGCTTTTACTATGGATTTTACAAAAAATTATATTGAGATTAATGCTGATTATAGAAGCTGAACATATTGAAATATAATTTTTGATAACTAATTCTATACTATGATTAAATACAAACTTTTATGTAACGACTGTGAATTAAAGTTTGATAGCTGGTTCTCATCTTCATCAGAATATGAAAAATTAAAAAAGAAAAAACTTTTAATCTGTCACAACTGTAATTCTGAAAAAGTTGAAAAAACATTAATGGCTCCTCAGCTAATAAGTAGAAAAGCTAAAAATGAAGAAAAATTTGGTACTCAGAAGTATAAAGAAATTAAGAAAACAATTAAAAATTATCAAAAGTTTATAAAAGATAATTTTAAGTATGTTGGAGATAATTTTGCATATGAAGCTAGATCTATTCACTACAATAGTAAGAAACCTACTAAAGGGATATATGGTAAAGCCTCTCAGAAAGACATTAAAGAGCTCAAAGAAGAGGGTATAGACACACATTTAATTCTTTGGGTTGATGAAAAAGAAAATTAGTTTTTCTTAAATTCAGCAATATAATTTACTGATAAATCTTTAGAAATATTCCATTCATCCTTCAGAATGTTAAAATTCATTCCATCTATTTTTTTGAGATTAAGATTGTTTTTGATAAGTATACTTTTTAATTCTTCAGGCTTAACAAACTTTTCCCATTCGTGGGTGCCAATAGGAAGCCATCTCAAAACATATTCTGCACCAACAATTGCAAATATATAAGATTTTAAGGTTTTATTTATAGTTGCAACAAACATTAATCCATTTTTTTTTAAAAGATTAGCACATGATTTTAAAAAAAAATCAACATCCTCAACATGTTCAACAATCTCCATGTTCAAAATTACATCAAATTTTTTTGTTGTTTTTAGTTTTTCAGGTGATGAGCATATATAGTTTATTTTAAGATTATTTTTTTTTGCATGTAAGTTTGCTATGGTAATATTTTTATTTGAAGCATCGATTGCTGTAACATTAGCTCCTAATCTACACATGGGCTCAGATAACAATCCACCACCACATCCAATATCAAGGACATTTATTCCAGAAAGAGGATGTTTTTTATTTTTAAGTTGAAATTCCTTAATTATATTTTCTTTTATATATTTTATTCTTATAGGATTAAATTTATGAAGAGGTTTAAATTTTCCTTCTGGATCCCACCATTCGGCTGCCATATTTGAAAATTTTTCTATTTCTTTTTTATTAATACTGTTCATAATATATAATTAGTTGACATAACAATTAAGATGTACTTTATCAATTTATAATTAAATTATATTAATTCAACTGATCATGAAAACCGTTGTACTAAAATTTGGTGGAACTTCTGTTGGTAGTATCGATAGGATAAAAAAAGTATGCAAAATTATAGCTGCTTATAAAAAGAAAAAAAATAGAGTTTTGGTGATTTCATCTGCAATGAGTGGAGTAACCAATGAGCTTGTAAAAAAATCGAAGCAAATTAGTAATAATTTTAGCAGATCTGAATATGATGCACTTGTATCCACTGGAGAACAAGTTTCATGTGCTTTAATTGCTGGAAGACTTACTCATGATGGTTTTAAGTCTAGGTCATGGGTTTCTTGGCAATTGCCAATAATTACTGATGGACCTTACTCTGGAGCAAGAATAAATAAGATAATTACAAAAGAATTAAATAATTATGTGAAAGAAGGTGGGATCCCAATTGTTACTGGTTTTCAAGGAATTAATAATGAAAATAGAATTACCACAATAGGAAGAAGTGGTTCTGATGCAACTGCAATAATGTTAGCAAAATTTATTAAAGCTGATGAATGTATTATTTATACAGATGTCGATGGTGTTTATACTACTGATCCAAGACAACATAAAAAAGCTAAGAAAATTAAAAAAATATTTTATGACGAAATGTTGGAAATGGCATCATTAGGATCAAAAGTGATGCAACCAACATCGGTTCAAGATGCAAAGCTAAATAATATTGATATTAAAGTTAAGTCGTCATTTGTTAGTAAACCAGGCACATTAATAACAGGCTCTAAAAAAGCGTTTAGCGATCAAATAATTACCGGGATATCTTCAACTAAAAATGATGCCAAGATCACAATTGTAGGAGTTAAAGATAGACCTGGTGTTGCTGCTTCAGTTTTTAGACCACTATCAAGAAATTTAATTAACGTTGATATGGTTGTACAAAATATTTCTCAAAATGGTAAAGATACTGACTTAACTTTTACAATTAAATCAGATGATCTAAAAAAGACTGAGAAATTAATTAAGCAAAATAAATCTATATCTTATAAAAAACTCTCTTTTGATACAAATCTTTCCAAAGTTTCTATAATTGGAGTTGGGATGATTACAACACCTGGAATTACTTACAGGATGTTTCAAGCTTTAGCTTCAAAAAAAATAAACATTTTAGTTATATCAACATCTGAAATTAAAATTTCAGTATTAGTTTCATCAAAAAATGTAAAAAAAGCAATAGCCGCTCTTCATAAAGAATTTAAATTAGACTAAACTTATGAATGTAAGACCATTTAGAAATATAAATCGAAAAAAAACTAAAGTAATTAACGTTGGTAATATTAAAGTTGGTGGTGACAATCCGATATCAGTTCAATCAATGACTAATACTTTGACCACAGATATTTCAGCTACTATAGAACAAATAAATAAAATTCATGAAGAGGGTGCTGACTTAGTTAGAGTTTCCTGTCCAGATGAAGACTCCTCAAAAGCCTTAAAAGAAATCACAAAAAATGTTCAAATACCAGTAATTGCAGACATTCATTTTCATTATAAAAGAGCCATAGAGGCTGCAGAAAATGGAGCAAAGTGTTTAAGAATAAATCCTGGAAATATTGGTGATAAAAATAAAATCTATGAGGTTTTAAGTGCAGCAAAAAATAATGATTGTTCAATTCGCATAGGAGTTAATGCAGGTTCTTTAGAAAAAGATATTCTAGAAAAATATAAAGAACCATGCCCAGAGGCATTAGTAGAGAGTGCAAAAAGAAACATTAAAATATTAGAGGATCAAGATTTTTTTAATTTCAAGATAAGTGTCAAGTCCTCTGATGTATTTTTGTCGATTGCAGCTTACAGGCAGCTTTCTGATGTTACTGATTATCCTCTTCATCTTGGAATAACTGAGGCTGGAAGTTTTGTATCAGGAAGTGTTAAGTCTTCAATAGGACTAGGTTCATTGCTATTAGATGGAATAGGTGACACCTTAAGAGTTTCTTTGTCAGATGATCCTGTAAAAGAGGTTAAGATTGGAAATGAAATCCTTAAATCTTTAGGATTACGAAATAGAGGAGTTAAAATAATCTCTTGCCCATCTTGTGCAAGACAAGCATTTCAAGTTATTGATACAGTTAAAATTTTAGAGGAAAAATTATCTCATATAAAAACTCCAATTACCCTATCTATAATTGGCTGTGTTGTGAACGGACCTGGTGAGGCTGCTTTAACTGATATTGGAATAACTGGAGGTGGAAAAGGTAACAACATGCTTTATTTATCTGGAGTACAAAGTGAAAAAATATTAACTAATGATATAGTTAATAAGGTCGTAGCAGAAGTTGAAAAAAAGGCCTCTGAATTAGAAAATTAATAATGATACCGACAAAGACAGTTGAAGAATTAATTACAAAACATTCTACACTAGAAAAAGACCTATCATCAGGAAATTTAGATAATAAAGTATTTGCTGAAAAGTCAAAAGAATATTCAGATGTTAATGAAATAATTTTAAATGCTAAAAAATATTTATCGTTTGAAAATGAAAAACAAGAACTAGAGAAAATATTAGAGGACAGCTCATCAGATAAAGAATTAAAAAATATGGCTGAGTTAGAACTTATTGATTTGAAATCTCAACATGAGATCAATGAAAAAAAATTAAAATTATTTCTATTACCAAAAGATGAGGCGGATAAAAAAAATGCAATAATAGAAATAAGAGCTGGAACTGGTGGATTAGAGGCAAGTTTATTTGCATCAGACCTTTTCAAAATGTATGAAAAAGTAAGTCACAAAAAAAAGTGGTCATTAGAACTTATTTCTATTTCAAGAAGTGATGCTGGGGGTTTAAAAGAGGTAATTGCATCTATTAAAGGTACAAATATATACTCAACATTAAAATATGAGAGTGGTGTACATAGAGTTCAAAGAGTTCCAGATACCGAAACACAAGGAAGAGTACATACATCTGCAGCCACCGTTGCTGTATTACCCGAAGCTGAAGAGGTAGATTTAAAAATAAACGACTCTGATTTAAGAATTGACGTATTCCGAGCAGGTGGTCCAGGTGGACAATCAGTTAACACAACAGATAGCGCTGTTAGAATAACTCATATACCCACTGGTTTATCAGTTTCTCAACAAGATGAAAAATCACAGCACAAAAATAAAGCAAAAGGAATGAAAATTTTAAGAGCAAGATTATATGAACTTGAAAGATCAAGAATCGATCAAGAAAGATCACAAGATAGAAAAACTAAAATTGGTACTGGAGATAGATCAGAAAGAATTAGAACTTATAATTTTCCACAAGGTAGAGTTACTGATCACAGAATAAATTTAACTTTGCACAAATTAGAAGAATTTCTTGAAGGTGAAGCTTTTGATGAAATGATAGAGTCACTTACACTGCAAGCACAAGAAGAAAGTTTAAGTAATTTAAAATAAATGAATATTCAATCAGCAATAACTCAAGGTGCTCAAATTTTAAAAGATAAATTTTTTTTAAATCCTTATTTGGATTCAGAAATTTTAATGTCAAAAGCAATTAATAAGGATAAAAAATACTTAATACTTAATTCTCAAGAAAAAATAGAAGAAATAAATTTAAATTTGTTCCAAAAACTAATTAATGAAAGGTCCAAAGGTAAGCCGGTATCGCATTTGACAAATAAAAAGTTATTTTGGAATTCAGAATTTTTTGTAACAGAGGATACTTTAATACCTCGTCCTGATACTGAGCTAATTGTAGAAAATATTTTAAATTTAACAAAAAATAAAAGTAAACTTAATATTTTAGATATTGGAATAGGATCTGGATGTATACTTTTGTCTATATTAAAAGAGAGAAAAAATTTTTATGGAACGGGAATAGATATAAGTAAAAATTGTTTAAAAATAGCTAATATGAATGCAACTAGTTTGAAAGTACATAATAGACTTAAATTATATAAATCTAATGTTGACAAATTTAGTTTGGGCAAATATGATTTGATAGTTTCTAATCCTCCTTATATTAAAAAGCATATTATAAAATATTTGGATAAAGGAGTTGCTAAGTTTGAACCAAAAATAGCACTAGATGGTGGATTAGATGGTTTGTCAGAAATCAGAAAAGTTATTAAAAAATCATCTGAGCTGATTAAAAAAAATGGTAAATTTATTTTAGAGATTGGTTTTGATCAAAAAAATAAAGTAATTAAATTATTAAATAAAGAGGGTTTTTATATAAATAGTGCTCTAAAAGATCTTGCTTATAATGATCGATGCATAATTTGCACAAAAATATAATTATTTAAATCATGGTAACATTTAGGAATAACAGTAATAACAACAATAGAAGAAATAATTTTAGAAGAAACGACAGAAATTTTAAATCTAATGGTGACAGGCAGAAATTTAGTTCAAATTTTTCTAATGGTGATAATTTCAAAAGAAAGTCTCCAGGCAGAAACAATCACAATGCACCAAAATTAATCGAAAAGTACAATGATTTAGCAAGAGAGGCTTTGTCAAATGGTGATAAAATTCTTTCTGAAAATTATCTTCAGCATGCTGATCATTTTACAAGAATACTAAATGAAAGAGAAAGCTTTAGAAAAGAGAGAAATTTAGAAGAGAAGTCTGATGAAAATGAAAAAGAAACAAATAAGCAATCAGAAAATGTTGATATTTCTGAAAAAAATTTAAAAGATAATTCTAACTTAGATATTCAAGCTGAAACACCAGCAGAGGCTAATTAATTAAACCTATTATCTTTTCAGATTTAAGAACATCTAGTTTAATTTTTTTTGTTTCAAATAATTTTCTTTCCTTACCTTTTAATATTTTACCTGAAGGAAGCTTTAACTTTTGAGAATTAACTTTTTTTCCATTTACAATTACTTCGTAATGCAAATGAGGTCCAGTAGATTTACCTGTGGAACCAACGTAACCTATTGTTTGACCTTGTTTTACTCTTACTCCTGCTTTAATACCACGAGCAAACTTTGACATGTGAGCATACACTGTTTGATAAGTTGAGTTATGTCTTATTTTTACACAGTTACCACCTCCACCACACCATCCAGCTTTTTTTACAACACCGTCACCAGATGCCATTATAGGTGTTCCTGTGGGTGCAGCAAAATCGGTACCTCTATGCATTTTATTGTATCCATCTATGGGATGTTTTCTCATACCAAAAGGAGACGAAAGTCTTGCTCCATTAATTGGAGTTTTCATTAAAGCTTTTTTAACACTCTTACCATTTTTATCATAATGACCTTCGCTTCCTTCTTTATCAAAATAATAAAGCCCATTATCTTGACCACTTAATTTTAAATTAGCGAAAAGTATTTCTCCTGTTTCAATGATTTCATTTTTATCATTGAGGAAAACTTCATACATTATTTGAAACTTATCTTGTTTTCTTATATCTCTTTGAAAGTCTACTTGAAATCCATATATCCTAGCAAATTCAATTATTATATTTGCTGGTATTTTTTCATCTGTTGCAGCTTTGTATAGACTTTGTAAAATTAAATTTTCTCTGTAAACTATTTTCTTATTTAATTTAATTGAAATAATTTCATCATTAAAGGTATTACCAGAATTGTCTCTTACTAAAAATATTTTTTGTTTATTTGATATTTGAAAAGTAAATTCACTTATTTGATTATTAGTTTTATCTAGGCTGAACTCAATAATTTGTCTGGTATTTAATTTATTAAGATTAACTTTTTTTTTTAAAGCTTTTTTTATTTCTAATATTTCTTTTTTTTGTACTAGATAATTCTCTAAAATTTTATCAAAGGTTTCACCAGATTTTATTTTATGTTTTATTTTTTTGTATTTTGGTTCAAGGTTTTCAACTATGTGTGTAAGTGTTTTTTTAAAGTAAATGTTATCAACAAAATTATTATAGATTTCAAAATTCTCTTTTTTTGTTGAATTAAAATAAGTAGTGATGATAGCAGTAAAAAGAATCAATAAAACTAAGCCAAAAATTTCTAAGTTTTTTTTTGTTTTACTTAATAGAATTTTTAACATTTTATATTTAAGCGAACACAATTATTAGTTTAGACAGTGTTAAAAATCAAAAAAAAGCCCTTAAAATGGCGTGTTTTTATTTAAATATTTATTCTTAAATGCTTGATTTCCATTATTTTTAGCCTATAAGCACTGAACTTTCTCAATAAAATTATTGTTAATACAATAAATTAGTGAGGATTATTGAGCTTTTTTAGCTCAATTAGCTATTTTAAAAGTTAAAATTTAAGAAGAGAAGTGTGGACGGTTAAGGTTACCAAAAATTTGTCGTACACACTTCAATCACATATAAATTTTATTCTTAGAATTTATATGGAAGCTAGTGTGCGCCGTTTTTAAACTTGAGAGTTTGATCATGGCTCAGAACGTACGCTGGCGGCACGCCTAACACATGCAAGTCGAACGAAGTAGCAATACTTAGTGGCAGACGGGTGAGTAACATGTGGGTATCTACCCTTTGGCCTGGAATAACACGAGGAAACTTGTGCTAATACCGGATAAGTCTTTACGGAGAAAGCTTTATGCACCATTGGATGAGCCTGCACTTGATTAGTTTGTTGGTGGGGTAATGGCCTACCAAGACTGTGATCAATAGCTGATTTGAGAGGATGATCAGCCACATTGGGACTGAGACACGGCCCAAACTCCTACGGGAGGCAGCAGTGGGGAATCTTGCACAATGGAGGAAACTCTGATGCAGCGATGCCGCGTGAGTGAAGAAGGCCTTTGGGTTGTAAAGCTCTTTCGTCGGGGAAGAAAATGACTGTACCCGAATAAGAAGGTCCGGCTAACTTCGTGCCAGCAGCCGCGGTAATACGAAGGGACCTAGCGTAGTTCGGAATTACTGGGCTTAAAGAGTTCGTAGGTGGTTGAAAAAGTTAGTGGTGAAATCCCAGAGCTTAACTCTGGAACTGCCATTAAAACTTTTCAGCTAGAGTATGATAGAGGAAAGCAGAATTTCTAGTGTAGAGGTGAAATTCGTAGATATTAGAAAGAATACCAATTGCGAAGGCAGCTTTCTGGATCATTACTGACACTGAGGAACGAAAGCATGGGTAGCGAAGAGGATTAGATACCCTCGTAGTCCATGCCGTAAACGATGTGTGTTAGACGTTGGAAATTTATTTTCAGTGTCGCAGCGAAAGCGATAAACACACCGCCTGGGGAGTACGACCGCAAGGTTAAAACTCAAATGAATTGACGGGGACCCGCACAAGTAGTGGAGCATGTGGTTTAATTCGAAGATACGCGCAGAACCTTACCAACACTTGACATGTTCGTCGCGACTCTAAGAGATTAGAGTTTTCGGTTCGGCCGGACGAAACACAGGTGCTGCATGGCTGTCGTCAGCTCGTGTCGTGAGATGTTGGGTTAAGTCCCGCAACGAGCGCAACCCTCACTTTTAGTTGCCATCATTAAGTTGGGCACTCTGAAAGAACTGCCAGTGATAAGCTGGAGGAAGGTGGGGATGACGTCAAGTCCTCATGGCCCTTACGTGTTGGGCTACACACGTGCTACAATGGTATCTACAACAGGAAGCAAGACTGCGAGGTCAAGCAAATCCTTAAAAGATACCTCAGTTCGGATTGCACTCTGCAACTCGAGTGCATGAAGCTGGAATTACTAGTAATCGTGGATCAGCGTGCCACGGTGAATGCGTTCCCGGGTCTTGTACACACCGCCCGTCACACCATGGGAGTTGGTTCTACCTTAAGGCAAGGTTTAAAACCCTTGACCACGGTATAGTCAGCGACTGGGGTGAAGTCGTAACAAGGTAGCCGTAGGGGAACCTGCGGCTGGATTACCTCCTTTCTAAGGATGAATGAAAGTAAAATTTCATTCTAAATAATATACAGGTAATGTTGACCGTCCTCATTTCTCTTCTTAAAGTAGTGTTTCTCTTTGCATAGGGGCCGGTAGCTCAGTTGGTTAGAGCACACCCTTGATAAGGGTGGGGTCGAAAGTTCGAGTCTTTCTCGGCCCACCAATTTAAGATCATGGGGGATTAGCTCAGCTGGGAGAGCGCCTGATTTGCATTCAGGAGGTCAGCGGTTCGATCCCGCTATCCTCCACCAAAACACTTAGCTATAAAAAATCGTAAAAAAATTAATAATTAATATCAATATCTATATCCGAACATTAGTAATGTTATTAGCTAATGTTCAAAATAAAAATTTGATTCAACACAGAATTTTTTTCTGTGCA